>DPLS01000225.1 GCA_003541875.1 Bacteroidota bacterium
CCCATCCAACCGGCTGATAGCACTGCACTTGAAAAGCCATCGGCCCCAAGCAAAACTCTTGAACAATTGAAGAACCTGGTAAGGATCTTCATCAAAATACCGTTTCTCGATTACGACAACATTAACTTCACGTTTACCCAGACGAACACCGTGGGCAACAGCGGCGTTGTTGGAAGCACCGGGTTTGTAAATTTCTGGAGGCCATTTCAACCATCTGATATCAAGTATGGTCCTTCGCGTTTGTACCAGTTGGGATTGATTTCTGACCCGAGTGGACACTTGGGGAAGTTCGGTACTCGTTCTACGTTCCCATTTTTTGGCTGGGGTGAAACGGAACCAGGTTTGCGCGCACCCTTGGGTGCGGGGTTGCAGAACACCTTCAGGCAGCAAAATCGCATCGCGGTAAAGACGTCACGTAACTTGTGGGAGGGGGCAAGAATTGACTTTAACTGGAATGTTGGGTGGGCGTACAGCCGGACGCAGAACGTGAATACAGATTCTGTCGGGGTCCCAACGATTCTGAATTCTGCAAGTCAGGGGAATCTCGAGAGGTCATTCCTGAGCTTCCCCGATGTGCTGTTTCTTGGCATCTTCAAGAGCAGCTTGAAGGACGTCAGCAAGAGATATACAGAGCTGAAAAACAACGGCGACTCCACGGTAAGCCAGGACGAGAAAATGGCGCAAGCCTTCGAAGAAGGATTCGAGGCATTGCCCTTTTTCCGAAAGGTGTTTGGCCAGTACTGGCCCCGGATAAATTGGAGCCTCCGATGGGATGGATTGGAGAGGATCCCATTGTTTGCCGGATTTGCAAGCCGGGTTTCGCTGGAACATAGTTACGCGGCAACCTACTCGCGCCAATACGAAAACCGCCCCGCCGGACTTGGGCAGCCAGGCGTTGAACGAACAACCGGGCAAAGGAATTCATACGGATTTACGCCTTTGGTGGGAATGAACTTCACATTCAAGGAACTGCTGAAAGGAAGTTTTGGGTCGGTTCTCAGGTACAATTCCAGCACCTCGTACGATCTCGCAACTTCGTCAAAGAACATCGTCGAACAGCTATCCCGGGAAATCTCGATCACGCTGAACTATAGCCGGCGTGGATTCGAGATACCGTTCTTTGGCCTCTCGCTGAACAACGATCTTGATCTCAGCGCGTCCTATTCTCTCACGAAGAACTCACGCAAGACCTATGACGTAACGACGCTTGACGTGAACACAAACGGGACGCCGCTTGAGGGTTCTACCAGAACGGTCATTGAGCCACGCATAAAGTATGTGCTCAGCTCACGCGTCACTGCGTCGATCTACTACAGGTACACCAAAATTGCCCCTGATGATTCGGGGTCGCGCATTCCCGGCAGCACGGTGAATGAGGCCGGGCTGGATATTCATATTGCCATCCAGTAGTTTCGGATCTTTGGTGTGTCAACTGGGACGGTCATGTATCGGTAGCGAAATCTGAGTTCGGGCTGGCAATGCCAAATTCCGTTGTTTGATTCTCAGGTCTCAATTGGTTATCATTTTTTTGACGTTATGGAAGAGATAAAGGGAAAAATACTGTGGGTGGACGACGAGATCGACCTCCTCCGCCCACACATTCGTTTCCTCACCGAGAAGGGCTACGCCGTGGACACTGCGACCAATGGTGAGGATGCGATCACGATGGTGAAGCAAACCGTTTTTGATCTTGTCTTCCTTGATGAAATGATGGCGGGAATGGGGGGACTACGAACGCTTGCAGAAATCAAGGACTTGCGCCCAAACCTCCCCGTGGTAATGATTACCAAGAATGAGGAAGAGTCGTTGATGGAGGAGGCAATCGGCGTGAAGATCAGCGACTACTTGATCAAACCGGTGAATCCGAGTCAAGTGCTACTGGCCTGCAAGAAATTTCTCGAAGGCAGGAAAATCACGGGTGCCGCAGTTTCCAAGGACTATATTCAGGAGTTCAATCAGATCTCTGTGGCGTTGATGAACGACCTTGACCACAATCAGTGGATTGACATCTACGCACGACTCGTGTCGTGGTCATCTGAGATGGATGATCACCCCGAACTGGGCTTGAAGCAGACCCTGGTCGACCAGTTCAGAGAATGCAATCTTGCCTTTGGCAAGTACGTTGAGCGAAACTACAGGGATTGGATTGAGCGTTCGGATAACCGGCCGGCGCTGTCTCCCGAAGTTGTCGACCGATTTCTGATCCCGGAATTGAATACAGGCAAGTCGGTTATCTTTTTTGTGATTGATTGTCTGCGGCTTGACCAGTGGTTGATAATGGAGAGCTTGCTGCACGACTATTTTGAAATCTCCAAGCAATTCTACTTCAGCATCCTGCCCACAGCAACACCCTATTCCCGCAACGCGATATTCAGTGGTTCATGGCCCAGCGACGTGGAGCTCCGCCATCCCGAGTTGTGGGAAAAGAGTGAGGATGATGAGAGTAGCCGGAACAGATACGAGCGACAATTTCTTGACAAACTGCTCGAGCGGCGAAAAATCATCCTGAAGCCCGAGCCAAAGTACGTCAAGATTCTCGACGCAGAATTTGGAAGAGGTATTGAACACAACATCAACTCCTATGCGCAGACGAAACTGACGTCGATCGTCGTGAATTTTGTCGATATGCTTGCCCACGGCAGGTCGGATTCCTCGCTCCTCAAGGAGATCGCCCCCGATGAATCGGCGTATCGTTCGCTCACAAAATCCTGGTTCGTCCACTCTTCGTTGTTTGGCATGTTGCGCACGTTGTCGAAGAACAAGAACGTGACAGTGCTGCTGACGACAGATCATGGCAGCATCCGCAGTTTGCGGGGATCGAAAGTGCTTGGTGACCGCGAAGCCTCCACCAACCTCCGGTACAAATACGGTCGTAATCTGAAAGCAGAAGAGAAGGCCGCGATCTTTGTGAAGAACCCCGCTGACTTCAAGCTGCCAAAGCGCGGTGTGGCGGGAAACTACATCATTGCCAAGGAAGACTACTACTTTGTTTATCCGACGGATTATCACAAGTATTTGAACCAGTACCGTGACAGCTTCCAGCATGGGGGTGTCTCACTGGAGGAAATGATCCTCCCAGTCATCAAACTTGAACCTAAGGGATGACATCACTCCGATCTCATTCTGCCGAAGAGACGATGCGTTTCGGCAACACGTTTGCATTGTCGCTGAAACGTGGCGACGTTGTTGCGTTCATCGGTGAGCTTGGTTCGGGCAAGACGCACTTCATCTCCGGTGTGTGTGCTGGCCTCGGCGCTCATGGGCATATCTCAAGCCCGACGTTCACGATTATCAATGAGTATCCGGCGGATGGTTTCAGTGTCGTCCATATCGATCTATATCGCATTGTATCTCGTGCCGATTTCGCTGAACTTGGAATCGGGGAGTATTTCAATGACCGGTCTATCTGCCTGATTGAATGGGGAGAGCGCATCATCGACTACCTTCCCGACGAATATGTCAAGGTGAAGTTGACGTATGGAGCGGAGGATAGCGAGCGTCTCATAACGATAGACCAGGTGCTGAGGGAGTCGAAGAAAGCAAGCGGTGTTGTGGCGTGAGAGTCCTGGCAATCGAAACTGCGACGAGCGTGTGTGCGGCAGCTGTCGTGAACGAGGGTGCCGTTATCAGTGAGGCCTCGCTCAATGAGAGATACGTGCATGCCGAGAAGCTCATGACACAGGTTGACGCCGTACTTGAACAGGCCGGCTTGGTGTTGAATCAACTTGATGGAATCGCGGTTTCTATAGGACCAGGCTCGTTCACGGGTTTGCGGATTGGTCTGAGTGTCGCCAAGGGACTTGCGTATGCAGCGGGGTTGCATATCATCCCCGTCCCCACGCTCCAAGCACTCGCCCAAAGAGTTGTAGATGCTCAGGTTGTACTTCCCGGAGAGCGTATTTTGGCGGCGCTTGATGCTCGAAGAGATGAAGTCTACGCGGAGTTCTTCGGAGTGAAGGATGGTTATGCTGAGTCACTGGGGAAACCGAGTGACGTATCGGTGGCGACTTTAATGAATGACCTCTCCGCCGGTACGGTCGTCGTGACGGGTGATGCGCGCTCCAAGCTGCAACCTGCGCCGAAGCGCGAAGGCTTTCAGTGGAAGTTCGTTGCAGACGATCTTGCGCGATGCAGTGCAGGGTCTGTAGGATTGCTCGGAGTATCTTTGATGGCGCGGGGTGAAGTTGTGGGTGCGGCGACCTTGGAACCGCTCTACATCAAAGAATTCTTCTTCAGGCAACACTCATAGAGAGGGACACCATGGCCTGGTTCAGGCGTTCAAAAGAGAAGATATCTTCAGAAACGCAGAAAAAGGAAATGCCGGATGGCATGTGGCTGAAGTGCGATGAGTGTGGCGAGATCATCCACAAGAAGGAACTTGAGCAGAATCTCTTCACGTGCGCCAAGTGCAACCACCACTTCCGGATTGGCAGCAAAGAGTACATCGACATCCTGCTCGATCCCGACTCATTCAAAGAGCACGACCGCAAAATGCGCTCGGTCGATCCTTTGAAGTTCAACGATACGAAGCGGTACCGTGATCGCATTCCTGAAGCAATCAAGAAGACAGGATTGTATGATGCCGTACGTTGGGGGACTGGTACAATCAACAAGCACCCTGTTGTTCTGGCGGCGATGGACTTCAAGTTTATCGGGGGCAGCATGGGAGCAGTGGTGGGTGAGAAAATTGGTCGCGCAATCGACCGAGCCTGGAAGTCAAAGCACCCTCTGCTCATTGTCTCGTCGAGTGGCGGTGCCCGCATGATGGAGGGAGCGATCTCGCTGATGCAACTTGCGAAGACGAGTGCCAAACTTGCCCGGCTTGCTGATGCAGGAGTTCCGTATATCTCTGTGCTGACTGACCCGACGACCGGTGGAGTAACTGCCAGCTATGCCATGCTTGGTGATGTACACATTGCCGAACCCGGTGCGTTGATCGGCTTTGCCGGTCCCCGCGTCATCAAGCAGACCATAGGCAAGGATCTTCCGCAGGGGTTTCAACGCGCGGAATTCCTGTTAGAACATGGCTTCGTCGATCAGGTAGTGCATCGCAAAGAGTTGAAGAATTCCATCTCCCGATTTATCTCCCTTCTTACGAACTAGCTATTACTCTGACCTGAAAGGAACGTAATCGCGATCGAAGTTCCGATGGACATCGGGTCTGGCCGGCGGGGGATTGATATCGGGCCACCGCAATCCGGATCGCAAGCATTACTGAGCATCTGAGAGGACTCGGCCATAAGGTCTTTGACGAACGTGACATTGACGTCAGCATCATCAAAGAGCACCTTCCCTTTGGGAGGAAGGGCCGCTAATCAATCATGGAAGCTGTCATCAAAGATATCGCGGAAATGCAGCGGACTGCTGAGCGTCTCCGCAATCAAGGGAGGCGCATCGGTGTCGTCCCGACAATGGGCTGTCTGCATCAGGGACATCTGAAACTCCTTGAGGTAGCGCGGAAACACGCCGATGTTGTGATCACCTCCATCTTTGTCAATCCCACACAGTTCGGCCCAACCGAAGACTTCACCCGTTACCCTCGTGATCTTGGCCGCGACACACAACTAGCTTCGGCCGCGGGAACGGACTATGTGTTCGCACCAGAGACGGAATCAATGTACCCTCCCGGCTACCATACGTATATTGAAGTGGAACGGCTTACAGAAATGCTCGAAGGGAAATCACGTCCGGGACATTTCCGGGGTGTGACCACGGTCGTGGGAAAGATCTTTAGCATCACAAAGCCCGCCGTTGCTGTTTTCGGACAGAAAGACGCGCAGCAGGTCGCAGTCGTTCGACAGATGATACGAGACATGAATTTCGACATTGAGTTGGTCGTCTGCCCGATTGTGCGCGAGCCGGATGGTTTGGCGATGAGTTCGCGCAATGTCTATCTTTCAAAGGAGCAGCGCTCCCAGGCACCTGTGTTGTACATGTCGATTGCGCGAGCGGAGGATCTGATTCGGAGTGGCGAGCGCAGTTGTGAGAAAGTGATTGATCGGATGAAGACATTGATCGCGACAAATTCATCGGGAGTTGTGGATTACATCTCCATCGCTGACAGTACAACACTTGAGGAACTGAACGAGTGCAGGGGAAGTCTCCTCATCTCGCTCGCTGTACGATTCGGAACCACGCGACTCATTGATAACGCAACCATTACGATTTAGAACGCGAATGAACAAACCGCTTGCAGTAGTCATCATGGCGGCTGGCAAAGGTACCAGGATGAAGAACCCTGACATGGCCAAGGTGATGTACCAGATCAATGGCAAGCCCATGATCGAGCATGTTGTGGATCTTGCCTGCAATCTGCAGGCGCGGGAGACTGTTGTGATTGTGGGGTGGCAGAAGGATTCAGTGATCGAGCATTTGGTCGCAACCAGCAAAGGGGTGAAGTGTGTGGAGCAATCACCTCAGCTTGGGACGGGCCATGCTGTGATGCAAGCGGAACTGCCGCTGCGCGACTTTAACGGAGATGTGCTCGTTCTCTCGGGAGATGTTCCTATGCTGCGGACTGCGACGGTGAATGAACTGCTGGAAATCCACGAGCAACAGCACGCCTCAGCAACAGTGTTGACTGCCGTTCTTGAGGATGCTTCAGGATATGGTCGGATCGTGCGGAACAAGGATAGTGATGTGGTTGGAATCGTTGAACACAAGGATGCCACGGAAGAGCAACGTGCGATCAGGGAAATCAACTCCGGTATCTACGTGTTTGAGAAGTCGATGCTCTTCGAAGGGCTTCGGCAGGTCACTCCCAACAACATACAAAAGGAATACTACCTTACCGACGTCTTTGACTACTTCTGGAAGAAGAGATGTAAGGTCTCTGCGATTGCAGCGAAGAACCCCCAAGAGATTCAAGGAATAAACACCGTGCAGCAACTTGAGGAGGCACGAATCCTAATGGCAGCACCTTCAAGTTGACAATATATGGTGATTTACTTATCATTCAGCAGGAACCGGAGCGTTGAAGGAGAATTCCATGAATAGAGCGTCGTTGGTGTTCATTGCTGTCTGTCTTCTGTGCATTTCGGCCCTGGCCCATGCCCAGTTCAAGTCGCAAGTAGAGAGCGAGAGTCGGGTTTCGGAGGGTCTCATGAGTCAAACTGCACCGCAACTCTTTCTCGGCTGGTTCAATCCTGACAAGTTCCACATGCATCATACATTTGATCTCTCGTTTACCTCCTTCGGTCGCAATGCGGTGTCGTTGGGGACGTATACAAACAGCATGTCGTATGAGTTCGCCGACAACTTGCGGGCTCGGACGGATCTGAGCATGAGCTATTCTCCGTACAACAACCTCCCGACATTGAACGGCAAGAAGAATGACCTGAGTTCGATCTACCTCAGCCGTGCACAACTTGACTACAAACCTTGGGAGAACTTTCTGATACAGCTACAATATCGCAGCCTCCCATACGGGAGCTATTACGGTTCACAATTTTTCAACCCGTGGTACAGGGAGAACGGATTCTGAGCAGGACTGCAAAACGAAGTTGCTGTAGTGTGATTCTGATTTTCGCCGAGTGGGCATCCTCGTAGAAGGAGGAGAGCAACTCGGTTTTTTTGTTCTACTCACAGCGTATCAAATGAACGAACGAAGTACTCCCATCAGCACTGTCGCCTCTCGCAGGAATCCTCGTATTCTCATTCTCAATATCGTCATCGGTCTACTTGTTGTTGTGGTAGGGTACCTGACGTATTCACTCCTGAACAGAAATGTTCTGCAGCCTCCGGTCGACTCGGGGAAGTCGGGCGTTGCACCCGGTGAGATCATCCAGATCGATGTCCTGAACGGCTCTGGTCTTCAAGGAGCCGCGAACAACTGTACCTCATACTTGCGTGCACGTGGCTTTGACGTCGTCGAGATGCGCAACTATAGGACCTCGGATGTTGATGAATCTCTTGTGATCGACAGAGTTGGGAATACAACAAACGCTGAGAAGGTGGCGTACGCTTTGGGCATCAAGAAGAAGAATATCGTCCAGCAACTCAACCACGACTACTACGTCGACGTTTCTGTGGTGATAGGAAAAGATTTTAATTCTCTGAAACCCTCGCACTAAGAAAGGACTTCCATTGAAATCATCCCTGCTTGCAACAGCAATTGCCAAGATGACACTCACAAAGAAGGCTCACAACGTCGTTGTGATGGATTTGCGGAAGCTGCCATCGGTTACTGATTTCTTTGTGATCTGTTCTGCAGACTCTGATATCCAGGTGAAAGCCATTGCTGGTGCGGTTGAAGAAGAAATGGATAAGCGGGGTGTGAACCTCTGGCATCGGGAGGCTGGAAGTCTGAACTGGCTTGTGCTTGATTACGTTGACGTTGTGCTCCACGTTTTCCACAAGACCACTCGCTCATACTACAACCTCGAAAAGCTCTGGGGTGATGCGAGAATCAGGCGTATGAGTGAAGACAAGGCACCTGTGTCTGCACGTGGCTCTCGCAAGGGCGGGTCGCCGCGAAATCGCTCCGCAGTGAAACGGAAGGCTTCATGAAAAACTATCTTCGGGAGAAGGTTGCCTTCTCACTGAAATCTCTCGGTATCTCTCCCGATGTTACGATCTCATTTGAAAAACCCCGCCAGCCCGAACATGGCGATTTGACGACCAATGTGGCCATGCTTCTGGCCAGGAGCCTCAAGAGGAACCCGCGTCAACTTGCTTCAGAGATAATAGCGCACCTTGAGATTGACCCCGCGCTAATTGATCAGCCGGAAGCTGCGGGCCCCGGGTTCATCAACTTCCGATTCACTGATCGATTCTACCATCACCAGCTCGGGCAATTACTCGCACATGAAGGGAGTTTCGGCCGCTCGACGATCGGCAAAGGCAAGAAGACGATGGTCGAGTTTGTCAGCGCAAACCCGACTGGTCCGTTAACGGTTGGGCATGGGCGGGGCGCAGTGTTCGGTGATACCGTTGCCAATTTGCTTGAGTGGACGGGACACGACGTCACGCGGGAGTATTATTTCAACAATGCCGGCAGGCAAATGCGCGTATTGGGGGACTCTGTGCGATTGCGCTATCTGGAAATTCTCGGACAAGCCGTGACATTTCCCGAGGATTACTACCAGGGAGCATATATCAAGGATATTGCACAGCATCTGTACGATCAGCATGGCAGCACATTGTCGGATGAACAACCTGAAGGAAGATTCAAGGAACAGGCTGAGCGTGAGATCTTCGCTGAAATCAAAGGTACCTTGAAGAGACTGGGAATAGAGTTCCAATCTTTCTACAACGAAAACTCGCTGTATGAGACTGGCAAGATCAAGCTGATCATTGAGACCTTCCGTGAGAAGAGTCTTGTGTATGACAAGGAGGGGGCACTGTGGCTCCGTACAGAGCAGTTAGGCAGGGAAAAGGACAAAGTTATTGTGAAGAGCACGGGGGAGCCGACCTATCGCTTGCCGGACATTGCTTACCATGTCGACAAGTTCCGGCGCGGTTTTGATCCAATGATTGATATCTTCGGCTCCGACCATATTGAGGAGTCTTTAGATGTGTTGGCCGTCCTCAAAGCGTTGGGCTATGATACGGACAAGGTCAAGGTGTTGATCCATCAGTTCGTCACGATTGTGCAGGACGGCGAAACTGTAAAGATGTCCACCCGCAAGGCGAACTACATCACGTTGGATGAGCTCATTGCGGAGGTGGGTGCTGATGTGGTGCGATACTTTTTCCTGATGCGGAGCATGACCGGCCATCTGAATTTTGACCTCGATCTCGCGAAGCAACATTCTGATGAAAATCCGGTTTACTATCTGCAGTATGCACATGCGCGCATCGCGAGCATCCTGCGCAACGCTGAACAAGCTGGGCGTCGATACGTTCCCCAGACAGTTCAACTTGAACTGCTTAAGATGCCCGAAGAGGTCTCTCTCATCAAAACGTTACTCTTGCTTCCAGAGGTTGT
>DPLS01000304.1 GCA_003541875.1 Bacteroidota bacterium
TAGACCGGCTTCTTGCCGAAGCCCTTTTCGATGGCGCGCCCGGCCGCCTGCACGTAGATGTTGTCGAAGTCGGTCATCCAGGGCATTGCGCCGTGCAGGCGCGTCACCTTCACCTCCACCGACTTCGGCGCGATCTTCTTCACGTACGCCTCGAACAGGTCGGCGATCTTCTCCGGGTGCTGGTTCGGCACGAGGCGCATGCTCACCTTGGCCATCGCCGTGGCCGGGATGATCGTCTTGCTGCCCTCCCCCGTCCACCCGGACAGCAGTCCGTTGACGTCCAGGGTCGGGCGGGCCCACATGCGCTCGAGCATCGAGTAGGCGCGCTCGCCGGCGAAGCGCGGCGCGCCCAGGTGCTTCTTCACCGCCGCCTCGTCGTAAGGCAGCCGTCGGAACTCCGCCCGCTCCTCCTCGCGCAGCGCCCTCACGTCATCGTAGAAGCCCGGGATCTTGACCGTGCCGCTCTTGTCCTTGAGCTGGGCGAGGACGTGTGCGAGCACGTTGGCCGGGTTCGCCACGCCGCCGCCATAGCTGCCCGAGTGCAGGTCGCCCTTGGTTCCGCGCAGATCGATCTGCATGTAGGAGAGGCCGCGCAGCCCATAACAAATGGACGGGACATCCTTCGCGAACATGGAGGAATCCGAAATGAGGACAAGATCTGCCTTCAGGAGATCCTTGTGGTCTTTCACGAACTGGTCGAGATGTTCACTACCAATCTCCTCCTCCCCCTCGATCAGCAGCTTGAGATTGACAGGAAGAGCACCCGCGTTCTTCAGATACGCTTCTATGCTCTTGAGATGGATGAAGACCTGTCCTTTGTCGTCGGCTGACCCGCGGGCGTAAAGGTTCTCGCCGCGAATCGTTGCCTCGAATGGAGGAGAGGTCCAAAGCTCAAGAGGTTCCGGTGGCTGCACATCATAGTGGCCGTACAGAAGAACTGTTGGCTTGCCCGGTGCACCCAGCCATTCGCTGTACACAACTGGATGACCCGGTGTGGGAAAGATCTGGACGTTGTTCAAGCCAATTGTCCGCATGTGGTTCGCAACCCACTCTGCACAACGACGGATATCTCTCGTATCGTCCTTGTTTGTGCTTACGCTGGGAATTGCGATGAGTTCTTTCAGTTCAGCGAGGTAGCGGTCCTTGTTCTGCTCGACATAGGAGAGGACGTTTTCCATGATTGTTGCTCCGCAATGAAGTGACTGGGAGAAGTGAATGTGGTGGACAAATATAGCAAAGACCGGCGTGAGGTTCAAACCACGGGAATACAATCGTGGGTGAATGATCGAAACATCAATCATGCCGTCGTTCCTATCGCAGTACCAAAGAACAGATGGGAGCTTGACAATAGAGGCGGCAAATTCGTATATTTTCATCGGAACTCTTCAGACTGACGGTCATTCACCTGCCAGCCTTTCTGAGCCTGTCACGATCCGAGGGTCCTGACGATGGTCACGCGTCAGATTAGGGTACCTGCCATCCTGAGAAGATTGACGCAGTATTTCTTGGCGCTGGTCTTCGTTCTCTCCGCAATCGGGAAGGCAACTTCACCTGCAGCCTTTCTCAATTTTCGTTCGCTGCTACCCTTCCTCTCTTCCTTCGATGAGGACATAGCACTGTACGGAACTCTCATCTGGGAGTTCGCAGTTGCTTCACTTCTCCTAATCAAGCAGACTTCTGCCACCGGAAGCATTCTTGCTTTCGCTTCGTTGCTTCTCTTTTCAGCCGTTCTCATCTATGCATCAAGTGCCGGTGTGACTCTGCCCTGCGGATGTTTCGGTCGTGTCTACCAGGAACGATCTCTTGATTTCTCAATCCTCAGAAACATTCTCTTGCTTACCCTGGCGGACCTCTCGACTGCCGGATTGAACCGAACGACAAAACCTGGGTGAGAATTCATGTCTCTGGTGAAGAATCGCTCTCTTCTTACGACGTCGCTACTCGTCGTGGCCATCTTGGTGCTGGTCGTGCAGAACTTTCTCATCGTGAGAAAGAATGATCAATACCTCAAGAGGATCGAACGGCTCAGCGATCAAGTGAACCGACTCACTGTGATGAGCGAGGGTGATTCGGTCCACTCATTTGTGGCATTGAGCATGGACAGTGCATCCGTCCTGATCGATCCGGCAAAGCAAAGGAGAATGCAGGCGATGCTTGTCTTCACAACTTGGTGCGGAGCGTGTGTCAAGAACATCGGGCCTTGGCAGAAACTGGTTCCTTCCCTGCAAGCAATGGGTGTCGAGGTATTCGGTGTCAGCCCTGATTCACTGTACAAACTCAATCAGTACAGAAGCAAGTGTGTTATCTCTTTTCCTGTGTATTCTGTTGTGCATGATTCGTCTGTGCTCTCCAGATACAAACTGCACTCATTCCCTCAGACCATACTCATTGACTCGCTTGGATTGGTAAAACAGGTCTGGGCTGGTGTGCTGAGTGATGATGCAGTACTTGAAATCCAACACAGGGCCGGAAAACGGAGTGAGACGATAAGGAAATAAGTGATTGCATTCGCGAGAAACACTCGTGGATGCTTCGTCAACCTACTACTCTCGAAGGGAGGTGAATTATCATGAGACGGAAAATCCTCGCAGGGTTCCTGTTCCTCCTGGTGATATGCTCGATTGCGTTGAGCTTGACGCCACTGCTCGTGGAGCCAGCAAGTGGGCAAAACTGTCCGCACCCTGGCTCACCATGTCCATGGGCTCCGCAAAACAACGAATACTCGGGGGGTCTAGCAGACCCGGAGTGTTGCTGCAAGAATAACAGCGGGGAAATTGTTTGCTAAAGGTTCCTTGTGTGCTCCACCTGGTGGGGTGCAGATCAAGACGTAGATTCTGCACCCTCTGGGTGGATCGGTGATTTCAACAATCAAGAGATCGCAAGAAATGGGTGGTGAAAAGAACTGGCTCCAGGCATTTTCCTTTTTTTCCGTCCTCCTGTTATCTCCGTTGGTCTGGGGAGATGCTGATGCACAACTAGCAGACGGGATCCTCTTCCGCAGAGTCAGTAGAATCAGCAACTTCGAATTCTCTATCCATAATGATGGGATGATATGGGGAGACTAT
Organism: Bacteroidota bacterium; assembly: GCA_003541875.1. Classification (GTDB taxonomy): domain Bacteria; phylum Bacteroidota; class Ignavibacteria; order UBA10030; family UBA6906; genus UBA11986. The sequence goes on from DPLS01000304.1 coordinate 3,066, forward strand.
ATGGATCAGCCACCACAGTGGCAATTTGGAAAACCGGTGGCTCATTGGCCTCGTTCTTCGTTCCACATGGATGCCGATGCTCTTGGCGCAGGAATAGTCTTGCTGGCACAGAAGAGTGGCCATCTTATGGTCTCGGACGCAAATTTCATGCGCCGGTCAAGGTCCTCGCATGGACCATTTGATCAAATGGTTCCCGGACGAATCGGTGATCCGAATGCCGGTTATGATCCTGATTTCAATGGCGTCGGGTGGCGCTATGTCGACAATCCCGACTATATTGTCTACTCAAGTCTCGACTATGATAGTCTTGGAGTCGACATCTCCGGTTCGAACATGAATGACTGGCCTATTCGGTTTGTAAACGGTAAGAAGGGGTATGTGGCTGATAGACTCGCGCGAACTATGTTCAGGCCGGCATACGCTTCTGATGAGGATTTGTTCACCGTATTCAAAGACACAGATACCAGGGCAGATCAATGGTACAGTGGACCTCTTGGGCCAAGTATTCCTATCGGCATCCAAGTCCAAAATCAGGTGTACACATGGGGGAGCGGGCCAGGGAAAGACATCGTGATCTTTGAATATGACGTAATCAACTGTACGAGTACCCAACTTGATAGCTGTTTTATGGTGTTCGGGGCCGGGCTAGAACACACCGGGTCTGGAGGTTTCGCGCGTGGACGATTCAGTCGAAGAATTGACATTGCATCATCGGACCAGCAGATGGCTTACATCACTCCCACGGTGCCTAATGAATGGGTAGGAAATTGGATTGCTACAGCTAAACCACCCACTGTGGGGTATCCACTTCTGTCGACACCCCGTGGGTATGATGGACAGCCAGTGGGGCTGCGTTATGCTGTATGCACTTCGAATCTGTTTTGGTTTGTGAATGCGCACGATTCAGTACGCAGTATTGTTGTCGAGGGAACTGATTCTATTGCGTACCGCAACATGTCTAATCCCCATCAGCAAAACCCGTCAACTGCGCACGATTGCCAAATTGCCCCCGATGGTCCTGCAATTGGGAGCGGTCCCTTCCCAATGTCAATAGGCGATACGGCGCGGTTCAGTTTGGCCTTCATCTTTGCCGACAGTCTTCCTCATCTCTTACTTATGGATGAGTTCATTCGTCGCGTGTACAACTCCGGCTTCAAACGTCCGGTGCCACCACCAGCATCACACCTCAGGGC
>DPLS01000325.1 GCA_003541875.1 Bacteroidota bacterium
CAAACGAAAGAACCGCCGAAGCGATTCCTGCAGAGAGTTTGATTCTATTGTAGGTCTTTGCCTTGCCGGGAGTCTGGAGGGACGGATGAGCGGGTTCTACTGCAAGCTCCTGTCTGCCGGCAGGCAGGCTGCCTGAGGCCATGACGACAGCACTTTTGTTGGTTATGTACTCTGTGGTTTGATAATTGTAACCAAATCGGGTTTGAGAAGCAAGGATTCGCGAAAGGGGTTGCGTGAAGCGTGAGCTGAGAGTCTATTGCAGACGACAGGGCTTCGCTCGTACAATCATCACTTTGCTCGCGCCAGCCGTCGGTTGCGGATAATTGACAACCACACCGAAATTGTCAGGACTCCACCAATGACTGCCAAGGAAGCGACGATAGGAATGTGGACGAAATCCGCGATGAGCATTTTGATGCCGATGAAGATCAGAATCCCCGAGAGGCCATACTTCAGGTAGTGGAACGACTTCATCATCCCCGCAAGCACGAAGTAGATCGAACGAAGGCCGAGAATGGCAAACATATTGGACGAGTAGACCAGGAACGGATCTCGGGTGATGCCGAAAACCGCGGGGATGGAATCGACAGCGAACACCACATCGGTTGTCTCGACCGTGATTAGGACAATCAGGAGCGGTGTAATCCAGAGCTTGCCATGTTTCCGAACGACAAACCTTGGCGGATCGTACCCTTCGGTTACAGGGAACCATTTCTTCACCAGCCGGATGAAGATGTTCTTTTCCGGGTGGACTTCCATTTCTTCCTGTCTCATCATTTTCCATCCACTGACGATGAGTATGACGCCGAAGATATAGAGGATCCACTCAAACCGCGCGATGAGTACGGAACCTGTAACAATAAACGCAAACCGCATGACGATCGCGCCTAGGATACCCCAGAACAGAACCTTGTGCTGGTACTTTGATGGTACGCCGAAGTAAGAGAAGATGACCACAAAGACGAAAATGTTGTCAACAGAAAGAGACTCTTCGACGAGGTACCCTGCAAGAAATTGCAATGCGGCTTCGCTCCCGGAGAGTGCTCGCGGCCCTGCTTGTCCGGCCCCCAGCCATTGGTTCTCATACATGAAGTAGATGAACACATTAAAGAGGAGTGCAAGAGCAATCCACATGGCACTCATTGTTGCAGCTTCCTTCATTCCAAGGCTGTGTGCTCTTCTTTGAAGAACCACAAGATCGATGAGAAGGAGCGCGATGATGAGCGCAGTGAAAAGCACGAAGGGGAGTATTTCGTTGTACACCACCGGAGTTCTTTCCTATGAGGTGGTATTGAGGCGATGGGTGAGCCAGAGCGAGAAATCCTGCAAACTCTCTTCACCGATCTGATGGGCCATTGGGTATTCCTTGTACTCGAAACGGACGCGCCCTGCTTCAAGCAGTTGTTTTGCGCGTCCCGCGATTTGAATCGGGATAATGGGGTCTTGAGTTCCGTGGGTGACGAAGAACTCGACGTTGTCTAGCTGGTCCCAACGGTATGTCAGGTGCGTTCCTTCCGCGATGTAGCCACTGTTCGCAACGATGCCACGAAAGAGGTCCGGCTGCGTGAACGCCATTGCGTACGCCATCACCGTTCCCATGCTGAAGCCGAAGAGATACACCTGCTTCTTGTCGATGGGATAGCGAGCAAGCGCATCGCCGACAAATGCCGAGAGCTTGTCACAGCTCGATTTGAACATGGCAGGATCGGGTGTGCCCACGGCATCAATGTCATACCAAGTAAAGCCGCCACTGTACTCGAATGGATACGGCGCACGCACGCTAAGAATCAGGAATCGCTTGTCGAGATAGGGAGAAAGTCCAAGCAGATCCTCTTCATCAGCGCCACGGCCATGCAGCATGATGAGCGTGGGATGCAGCGGCGCACTCGCATCCCGCGGCATCACAACCCGGTGGTGAAGGACTGAATCAATGAGTTTCATAAAAGTATCACATTTCCTTTGGGTGCTTACGCTGTTCCTTGTGGAGTACTCTCATCATGGAACAGAGTTTGATAGAGTTGATAATCGCCCATGCCGAACACAATAAACCGGATTTCGTGTATCTGATCGTGCTTTCGGACGAATTCGGAAACGGTCCTGAATGCAATCCGAGAGGCTCTCTCTCCCGGAAACCCGTACACGCCGGTACTGATGCAAGGAAACGCAATTGTCCGGATGTTGTGTTTCACCGCGAGGGCGAGGCTGTTCTTGTAGGCGTTGGTCAGAAGTTGGTCTTCGTTGTGCGTCCCACCGCGCCACACTGGTCCGACTGTGTGTATCACGTAGCGCACCTTCAAGTTGCCCCCCTTCGTAATTACTGCTTCTCCCGTGGGAAGGTCACCTCGTTGGTTGCGAATCGTTTTGTACTCATCGAGGATACTCGGCCCGCCTGCTCGATGGATGGCTCCGTCCACACCACCGCCCCCCATCAGACTGGAGTTCGCGGCGTTCACGATGGCGTCGGTACTCTCAAGCGTAATATCGCCCTGCTTAAGCGCGAGCTTCGTCCTCCCTACACTGATAGTATCCATAGCCCGGTGAGAATGAAAAGGAAATATGCTTGGGCAAGTTGGTGTTGGATAGCTTTGGCGTTACGAGAAACGATTGCAGTGAGAATGTAGCAATTCTCAAGTGCGTATGCAAGAATTTGCAGCGGGAGTGGTCTAGTCTTCTGGCCTTTCGCCGGCAGGAGCCATCTTCACGAGACGAGGCATGAACTTCGCAATCGGTTTGGCAAGGTCACGTTGGGCGTTCATCACGTCGTTGATGTTCTTGTATGCCCACGGCGCCTCGTCGAGTCCGGCAGAGAGAAGTTCAACCCCCTGTTTGTGGAGGAACTCCTTCGTCTCGTACCAGGTGAAGTTCTTCATCGCAGCCTTGCGCGACATTCTACGACCGGCACCATGCGATGTAGAATTGAGGGACACTGGGTTTCCAAGTCCCTCGACGATGTAGCCGAGCGTCGCCATTGATCCGGGGATAATGCCCACCACACCCTTGCCTGCCGGTGTTGCTCCTTTGCGATGCACGATCACGTTGCGCCCCTGGTGTTTCTCGCGCCACGCAAAATTGTGGTGGTTCTCAATCTGCTTCAGGACGGGATGGGAAAGAAACTCGACAATTGATTCGTGGATCAGATGGTGGTTGGCTGAGGCGTATTTCCCCATCAGCTCCATCGCGGCCCAGTATTCTTTGCCCTCCTCTCCGTTTGTATCGAGCCAGGCGAGATTGCGGGCTTGCCCTATCAGTTCCGGGTGAAGCTTCTTTGCAATTTTTGTGTAGTAGTCTGCAACCGCAGCGCCTGTTCCCCTGCTGCCACTATGTGAAAGCAGAGCAAGATAGGAACCGGCACTGAGACCCAGCTCGTCATCCTCAAACTCCACTTCGCCAAACTCCACAAAGTGGTTGCCCGATCCGGATGTTCCGAGCTGTCTGTGGGCTTTGTCCTTGTACTCGCGTGTTATAGGAGAGACATCCCAATCTTCATCCATCACCTCGTGGTACTTTCGATCCTTCCACTCAGCACCAACGCCGAAGCGGGTATTCTTCTGGATGGCGGTTCTCAACTGGTCATGCTCGGTCTGCAATGCCGTTGGTGGTGTATCGAAGATCGTCATCATCATGCGGCAGGCGATGTCAACCCCGACACCGTAGGGAATGACGGCATCCTCTGTTGCCAGTACTCCGCCGATGGGAAGTCCGTACCCAACATGTGCATCAGGCATCAGCGCACCAGCCACTGCGATCGGGAGCGAGATTGCCGCTTCCATCTGAGCCGTGGCTTCTGGGTCGATGTCCGTTCCCCAGGTTTTGTATGTTGGATGTGCCATGATGGAAGAATCTAACACAAAGCCATAAAAGGTGAAAGAGAGTTACTCCTTCTTCATCTTGTTCTTGAAGACCTTCTCGAACTTGTCAAGCTTTGGTCCGATGACGAACATGCAGTATGGCTTGTTCTTGTTGTCATTGTAGTAGTTCTGATGGTACGGCTCGGCCTTGTAGAATGCCGTGAACGGACTGATTTCGGTGATGATGGGACTCTTCCACGCACCGGATGCATTCAACTCCTTCTTGTATTTCTCGGCCAGAGCTTTCTGTTTCTCATCATGATAGAATATCACGGAGCGGTACTGCGTGCCGGTATCATTTCCCTGTCGGTTGAGTGTGGTCGGGTCGTGAGTCTTCCAGAACACCTCCAGCAGTTCGTCGAATGTGATCTTTGATGGGTCGTACGTAATCTGAGTTACTTCAGCATGCCCCGTTGTGCCGGTGCATACCTGTTCATATGTTGGGTTGGGTGCTTTGCCGCCCGAATATCCGGACTCTACCGCAACTACTCCTTCCAGGCGCTGGAATACAGCTTCTGTGCACCAGAAGCATCCGCTCCCGAATGTTGCTCTCTGCAAACCTGCCGTTGTCATTGACTTCTTACTTTCCGATTGTTTGTTGGATTCGTTGCTCCCCTTTTGTGCATGCATATTCATGACGAAGAGGAGTAATATGCAGCCAAGAGTTACTGCCGGGACTCGTTTCATTGACCTGTAACCTGTTTGTGATAAGTGCATTGGATTTCGAGGCTTTCTCGAACCTGCACTATTCATAACCAATTACTTGGGTCCCGCGTTCCTGACTTCCGCTGTTGCCGATGAGGCGAATTGCTCAAAGTTCTTCTTGAACTTCTCAGCGAGCTCTTTTGCTTTCGTGTCGTATGCCGCCGTGTCTTTCCAAGTGTTGCGCGGATTGAGGACTTCTGATGGAACTCCCGGACATGATGCGGGAATGTGAAGTCCGAAGATTGGATCCTGCTGTGTTTGTACTCCCGCGAGCGATCCATTGAGGGCGGCGCGCACCATTGCACGGGTGTGGGAGATTTTCATTCTTGATCCAACGCTCGGTGGCCCTCCACTCCAGCCAGTGTTGACGAGCCACGAATGAACATCATGCTTGGCGATCTTGTGACCCAGCAGTGTCGCGTACACAGTTGGTGGTAGCGGCATGAATGGTGCACCAAAGCATGTGCTGAATGTTGTCTGCGGCTCCCTCACCCCTTTCTCGGTCCCGGCGACCTTTGCCGTGTAGCCGGAGAGAAAATGATACATTGCCTGGTCCGGCGTGAGTTTGGAGATTGGTGGCATCACTCCGAATGCGTCGCACGTCAGCATGATGATGTTCTTTGGATGTCCGGCCATTCCGGACGGAACGATGTTCTTGATGTGCGTTAGAGGATAGCCGGCGCGGGTGTTCTCAGTCAGCGTAGCGTCATCCAGATCGACGTGCCGGGAACGTGCATCGATGACCACGTTCTCAAGCACTGTTCCGAACATTCTTGTTGTCTCGTAGATGTCAGGCTCGGCTTCTTTCGAAAGCCGGACGACTTTTGCGTAGCAGCCCCCCTCGAAGTTGAACGCGCCAGTATCTGACCATCCATGCTCATCGTCGCCGATCAGCGAGCGCTCGG
>DPLS01000265.1:0-4693 GCA_003541875.1 Bacteroidota bacterium
CCGTGATCATTCCGGTGAAGAATCGAATCAAGACGATCGGGGATGCGGTAGGATCTGCTCTGAACCAGAAGACGGAATTCCCATTCAACGTCATCATTGTGGATAATCACTCAACTGATGGCACAACCGATGTCCTCCAGTCATTCGCTTCGAAGGATGCGCGGATGCTCCATCTCATTCCGCGGCGGGAGGACTTGGGGATTGGAGGATGCTGGAACGAAGCCGTGCACCATGCGAAGTGTGGACGATTTGCAGTTCAACTTGACAGCGACGACCTGTACAAAGATGAAACAACGTTGCAACGAATCGTGGATACATTCTGGCAGGAACGATGTGCCATGGTCGTCGGCTCATATCAGATGGTGAACTTCAACCTCGAGGAGATTCCTCCGGGCGTGATCGACCATAGGGAGTGGACGCCGGAGAATGGCAGGAACAATGCGCTCCGCATCAACGGCCTAGGTGCCCCACGTGCCTTCTTCACACCAATCCTCCGACAGATTAACTTTCCAAATGTAGGATATGGTGAAGACTACGCCGTTGGACTGGCCATCTCGAGGGAATATCAGATTGGGAGAATCTTTGAACCAATCTATCTCTGTCGAAGGTGGGAGGGGAACTCCGATGCCGATCTGGACATTGCGAAGCAGAATGCCTTCAACTTCTACAAAGACAAGCTGCGTACGTTTGAGATCATGGCGAGAAATAGACTCATCCACGAATGACACGAGGGTTCACCAATTGATTGGTGTCCGTTCGTGTCATTCGTTGATAGCGCTTAACGATAGAGCCAATACTGTCTGGACTTCTGCCGGAATGCGTCGACATCCTTCTGTAGGTAATCCCTAATATCCTCGTACTTCATTCGCTTCACGAACCTCTTCCTGATCTCATCTGTTCCGATCACATTGTCGAATGCTTTGAGTCTCGCCGCATCGGCCATCAAAAAAGGATTCTTGTCCTGATGCAACTCATTGTGCGCCTGCATGAAGAGGAATTGCAGGCTCATCAGGTTCAGCTGCGAAGGATCCGTGATGTGGAGTTGAACTCCGCGCAGGGTTGAATCCTTCCACCTCCCATAGAAAGGTCTGAATGTGAGCGGACGGAAGAGAATGCCTTCCAGCTTCAACGCATTGAGTTTGTCGGCCAGTCGTACCGGGTTGATCCATGGAGCAGCAAGAACCTGGAAGGGGGTTGTGTATCCAACTCCTTCCGAAATCACTCCAAGCTCTCCAATGATGCCAGTGCCGACAGTGTACATCGCCGACGCCGACGTGGGAATGTGAGGCGATGTGGGAACCCAGGGAAGTCCGGTTTGCTCGAACGTCATCGTTCGTTTCCAACCTTTCATCGGCACAACAGTGAGTCTGCACTTCACGCCGTTCTTCAGCATTCCTTCCTCGTTGAGCATGGTCGCAAGTTCACCACATGTGAGTCCGTAAACGTATGGGATTGGAAACTGACTGACGAAAGAGACGAATTGCTTCTCACCGATATTGCCTTCAACACGTTCTCCGCCGAGCGGGTTTGGGCGATCAAGCACCACGAACTCAACGCTGTTCTCGGCAGCAGCCTCCATCGCCAATCCCATCGTGCTGATGAACGTATACGATCTGCAACCGATGTCCTGAATGTCATAAACCAGCACATCAACGTTCTTGAGCATCTCTTGCGTTGGTTTGCGGGTCTTGCCGTAGAGCGAGTAGACGGGCAGTTGCGTTTCTTCATCCTTGCACGTTTCAACTTTGTCACCGGCAGCCTGGTCGCCACGCACTCCATGTTCGGGACCGAACAGCGCAACCAGATTCACAACCGTTGAGCTGTGAAGGATGCCGATTGTGGAGTTTAGCTTCGAGTCCACGCCTGTGGGATTTGTAACCAATCCCACACGCCTTCCATGCAAGATGTCGAAACCCTTTTCGCGGAGAACCTCAATCCCTGTTTTGACAACAGGTGTTTGCGCAATCAGAGACTGTGCAAGAAGAACCGAGGCAAGAATGTGAGGCAGTCTGTTCATGTCGTACCCAGTAAGTTGATTGAATATATGAGAGCTTCGTTGAGAACGCAATATGGTTTGCGGTGAATCTACCGAGCCTCTGTCATTTTGCACGAGAAATCTCTATATTCATGCCCATCGGTTCCAACTATCCATATTCCCAGCTTCTCATACTTCTTCCTTGGCAAAGACACTCAATATCTTCTTCGTGGGCGATATCGTTGGCCAGCCGGGTCTCGAGATCGCCATCAATCTAGTTCCAAACTACATCAAAAAATACAACGTGGATGTACTTATTGTCAACGGAGAGAATACCACTGAGGGCAAGGGCATTGCCGAGGAACATGCCAAGAAGATCTTTGAGCTTGGCACACACGTTATCACCACAGGCAACCACGTGTGGGATCGGTGGGACAGCAGAAAGGTTCTCGGTGCGGATAAGCGCATTCTCCGACCGCTGAACTACCCGAGAGAAAACGGCGGGAATGGATTTATCGTCATGGATCTTGGAGAAAAGGGGAAGATCGGCGTCCTGAATGTTCAGGGTCGAGTCTACATGCAGCCGATAGATGATCCATTCAAGACCGCTGATTGGGCCGTCTCGAAGATGCACGAGGAGACGAAGGTGATCTTTGTGGATTTCCATGCCGACGCAACAGCGGAGAAGATGGCAATGGGCTGGCACCTTGACGGCAAGGTCACTGCAGTCATCGGAACGCATACGCATACGCCAACCGCTGATGGAAGAATACTGCCCCGGGGCACGGCCTTCCAGTCCGACGTTGGAATGACAGGGCCATACGATTCCATCCTTGGGATGAAAAAGGAGCAAGCGCTGAAGCGCATTACTCTTCAAACGCCGCACAAGTATGAAGTTGCTTCACACGACGTCCGGCTGTGTGGCGTGTACGTGCAGGCCGATGCTGAAACGGGACGTGCACTCAAGATGGAAAGTATAGTGTTTCCGGCTTTTGGTTAGGAACTGCCATGCCAGCTCTGATCATTGATGGGAAAGCAATAGCCGAACAAATCAAGGCAGAAGTCAAGCGGGATGCCGAACGATTGAAACGTGAGCGTGGCATCGTGCCCGGACTCGCGTTCATTCTTGTTGGCGAAGATCCCGCTTCGCAAGTCTACGTCCGCTCGAAAGGCAAAGCGTGCGAGGAGATGGGATTCCACTCGATTACCGAGCGACTACCTGAAACCATCTCGCAGCAAGAGCTTCTCACACTTATCCACCGATGCAACCACGATCCCAAAATCCACGGCATCCTCGTCCAGCTTCCCTTGCCGAAGCACATCGACGAATCAACGATCATCGAGGCAATTGATTTCAAAAAGGATGTCGATGGCTTTCACCCTGTGAATGTCGGTCGGCTCGTATTGGGACACAAGTGCTTTCGCCCCTGCACACCGGCTGGGGTGCAAGAACTCCTCCTTCGCGGTGGCAACGATCCGTCAGGGAAGCATGTTGTTGTTGTTGGGCGCAGCAACATCGTTGGCAAGCCCGTGATGAACATCCTGCTTCAGAAGCAGAGAGGCGCCAATGCTGTTGTCACGATAGCGCACACCGGTACTTCAGATCTGTCGACTTATACAAAGCAAGCTGACATTCTGGTTGCAGCAATCGGGAAAGCTGAAGCAATTCGAGGTGACATGCTCAAGCCCGGTTGTGTTGTCATCGATGTTGGTATCAATCGCATTCCTGATCCGACAGCAAAGTCCGGTACGCGGCTTGTTGGAGATGTTCACTTTGCGTCAGCTTCGAACGTTGCCAGAGCAATCACCCCCGTGCCGGGCGGAGTCGGACCGATGACGATTGCGATGCTGATGAAGAATACACTTCTCGCTGCTGAAGGTGCTATGTACAAATAGACCCGCTTTCTCTGCCTCGCCCTCCAACTCACACTATCTTGCTTGTCTCACCGTTTTTCGGTACCTTTTGACGAGTTTTTGACTGTTCCTCACTAGCTTGCAGCAATCCCCCAACTGTTGAATGAGCCGAAAGCCTCTTGTCATAGGAGTGGATGGAGGCGGGACGAAGACTATTGCTCTCGCCGCCGATCCATCGGGCAACATTTTGGCGCGTCGCGAAAGCGGAGCGTCAAACGTCAATGTTGTGGGATTGGACGGAACTGCCCGGAGTCTCCACAGAGTTATCACTGAGTGTTGCGACGATGTCCGATGCCCTCCTGACGAGCTCACAAGCATCGTTTTGGCACTTGCCGGCGCGGGCGATGATGTAGTTCGTCAACGGATATCGGATGCTGTCAACGAATTGTTCGCGCAAGAAGGTCGCAAGCCTCTGCCGATCAGCGTTGAAAGTGATTCAAGAGCGGCACTTGAGGGAGCGTTCGACGGCGGTCCCGGCGTCGTCATAGTTGCAGGGACCGGCTCTATCGTGATTGGCAAGACTGACCGGGGAGCGGTTCTGACCGTAGGCGGATGGGGGCGGATACTCGGTGACGAAGGCGGAGGATTTTTCATTGGCCGTGAGGCCCTGAGGTCATTGGCACTTCATCTTGACCGACGAGGTGAAGCCACAAAGTTGGAAGACAAGCTCGCCGAGAAATTCCAATGGCGTACTCGTGCGGACATTATCCGGGCTGTCTACCAGGAACAGGTCGATCTCTCGCGGCTGGCGCCGATTGTTTTGGAGGCAGCCGCCCAGAACGACATTGTGTCTCAGAAAATATT
>DPLS01000265.1:5041-5745 GCA_003541875.1 Bacteroidota bacterium
CTGATCGACCACGAGAATGTCTACTCGAATACCTTGCACATGAAGTTGTTGAAGTTGTTGCCACAGGTTCATGTTCGCCAGCCTGTGCATTCACCGGCACACGGCGCTGTGTTGATTGCTCTTGAGCAGTTGAAGAGAAAGTAGCCGGACGACTGATGTGGATGACTTCTTCGAGAGACCAAGCGTTGACCAACCCGTTCTTTTCTTAATTCCATTCCATTTGGTATCAAACTCAACATCTAGATGAGGCAACCCGTGGCAATTCCGAAATTCAAGAACGAACCACTTACCGATTTCACCAAATCAGCTAACCGTAAGAAGCAGGAAGCAGCAATTGCAGACGTGCGAGCGGAGCTTGGCAAGGAATATCCCATCGTTATCGGCGGTGAGAGGATCAACACACAGAACAAGTTCAATTCATACAATCCATCAAAGGCAACCGAAGTGGTAGGTGTCTTCCAGAAGGGCGATGCTGACCTGGCCAACAAGGCGATGAAGGTGGCCGTTGCGAAGTTTGAGGAATGGAAGCACGTTCCAGCAAAGAAACGGGCGGACTATCTCTTCAAGGCGGCGAAGATCATGCGCCAAAGGAAATTCGAACTGAATGCTGTGATGATGTTCGAGGTCGGGAAGACTTGGCCCGAAGCCGACGCCGATACTGCTGAGGCGATTGACTTCCTCGAGTTCTACGCGCGGGAAATGCT
>DPLS01000265.1:6074-10749 GCA_003541875.1 Bacteroidota bacterium
CTTGCGATCCTTACCGGTATGACGTCAGCGGCAATCGTCACTGGAAACACGGTGGTGCTGAAACCCTCCAGCGATTCACCTTTGACCGGGTGGAAGTACTTTGAGATCATGGAAGAAGCCGATCTTCCGGCAGGTGTCCTGAATTTTGTCAGTGGACCCGGTGGCGCAGTTGGCGACACACTGGTCCTGCATCCGAAGACACGCTTCATCTCCTTCACAGGTTCCAAGGAAGTAGGCATTCACATCAACGAAGTTGCGGCAAAGGTGCAGCCAGGACAAATCTGGTTGAAACGTGTCGTGGCTGAGATGGGTGGCAAAGACTCCATCGTAGTGGATGAGGGTGTTGATCTTGAGGATGCTGCTCAAGGTGTCATTGCCTCCGCGTTTGGGTTCCAGGGCCAGAAATGCTCGGCGTGTTCACGCGTGATTGTTCATGAAAAAGTGTATGACAAGTTTGTGGAAATACTGGCAAGAAAAGCGGATGCGCTCAAGGTCGGTGATGCAATCGATTGGACAAACTACATGGGCCCAGTGGTGAACAGAAGCTCACACGAGTCCATCATGTCCTATATCAACAAAGGCACAAGTGAAGGTGGTCGCCTCGTTGCCGGCGGTGTTGCAGCAGGTAGCGATGGCTACTTTATTCGTCCGACAGTGATCGCTGACGTCGATCCCAAGGGGACAATTGCGCAGGAGGAGATCTTTGGTCCTGTGCTTGCAGTGATTAAAGCAAAGGACTTTGATGAGGGATTAAACATTGCCAACAACACTGAATTCGGTCTCACCGGGGCGGTCTACACGAAGAACCAGAAGAAACTGGAAAAGGCAGAGAAGGATTTTTTTGTCGGCAACTTGTACCTCAATCGGAAGTGCACGGGCGCGCTGGTTGGCGTGCATCCGTTCGGTGGTTTCAACATGAGTGGGACAGATTCCAAGGCGGGAGGAAAAGACTATTTGCTTTTGTTCCTCCAGGCAAAGTCGATTGCTGAGAAGATCAAGAAATAGTATCTGTAATCAAAGAACTGGAGATCACATGAAGGTTCACGAGTATCAAGGCAAAGAGATTCTCAAGAAGTTCAACGTAGAAGTGCCCAGAGGCAAGGTGGCGTTCAGTGTTGATGAAGCAGTGAGGGCAGCACGGGAACTTGGTGGCAGTGTGTGGGTGGTGAAGGCTCAGATCCATGCCGGTGGCAGAGGCAAAGGCGGTGGTGTGAAAGTGGCGAAGAGCATTGATGACGTTCGTCATTTGGCCGGACAGATTTTCGGGATGACGCTGGTAACACATCAGACCGGTCCTGAGGGTAAAGTGGTGAAGCGCTTGCTCATTGAACAGGGCATCAACATCGCACGGGAACTGTATGTTGGTGTCACGCTTGATCGAGCATCCTCGCGCAACGTTGTTATGGCTTCAACTGAAGGCGGTGTTGAGATTGAAAAGGTTGCGGCGGAAACACCAGAGAAAATCTTGAAGGAATTTGTTGATCGCACACAAGGGTTCCAGCAATACCAGGCGCGCAAGCTGGCGTTTGGTCTTGGCTTGACGGGTGATGCGTTGAAGAACGGAGTGAAGTTCCTGATGGCCTTGTATCGGGCCTACGATGAAATGGACTGCACGCTGGCGGAGATCAATCCGCTCGTTGTGACCGTCGAAGGGAGCGTGCTCGCTCTTGATGCCAAGATGAATTTTGATGACAATGCGCTCTATCGCCATCCGGAGCTGACGCCATTGCGTGACCTTGATGAGGAGGACCCGCTCGAGGTCGAGGCGTCGAAATCAAATCTCAACTACATCAAGCTGGATGGCAATGTTGGCTGTATGGTGAACGGTGCCGGACTGGCCATGGGAACGATGGATATTATCAAGCTTGCCGGTGGCGAGCCCGCGAACTTCCTCGATGTGGGGGGCGGTGCAAGCGCCCAGACTGTTGAAGCCGGTTTCAAGATCATCCTCGCCGATCCTCACGTGAAGGCCGTCCTCATTAATATCTTTGGTGGGATTGTTCGTTGCGACCGTGTAGCGACCGGGGTTGTTGAGGCGACGAAAAAAGTACAAGTGAATATCCCGGTTGTCGTACGCCTTGCAGGAACGAATGCCGAGCTTGCCGGAGAGATTCTGAAGAACTCCGGATTGAATTTCCTTGTTGCGTCCAGTTTCAGAGAGGCGGCCGAAAAAGTCACGCAGGCTATCAGAAATTGAGTGCTTCCAGAGTCAAGTTGTCACGCGTTAGCAATTCCTAACTGTCGTACTCAAAGCCAAAGATACGATCCATGCGAAAGCAATTCATTTGTGGGAACTGGAAGATGTTCAAAGACCTCGTCGAGACTGCTGAGTTGATCAACGGTCTGAAGACAGAGGTCTCCTCATTGAATCCGAAGGTCACTGTGGCCGTTTGTCCTCCATTTACATCCCTCGCCATAGCAGCAAACCTGCTCAAGGACTCGACAATCCGGATAGGCGCTCAGAACATGTCGCCGCATGATGAAGGCGCCTGCACGGGCGAGATATCGTGGAGGATGCTCAAATCGGTTGGGTGCGAGTATGTCATACTTGGTCACTCTGAGCGCCGGCAGTTTTTTGGGGAGACGAACGAACTGATAAACGAGAAAGCCAAGAAGGCCCTGGCAAATGGACTAAAACCCATAGTCTGCGTTGGTGAGACACTTGACCAACGCGAAAAGGGAGTGACAACGCAAATAATCACCACCCAGATCAAGGGCGTATTGGACGGAATCGGCTCCAGTGATTTGGGAAACGTGACCATTGCCTATGAACCGGTATGGGCTATCGGGACGGGCAAGAATGCAACTCCGCTTCAGGCGCAGGAGGTCCACCAGGGGATAAGGAAACTTATCGGGCAACTTTACAATTGGTCCGTTGCTGAAAGCATCGTCATTCAGTATGGGGGGAGCGTCAAACCTGAGAATGCCAAAGATCTACTGGCGCAAGACGACATTGATGGGGCACTTGTGGGAGGGGCTTGCTTGAAACCTGACTCGTTTCTGGCGATAATCTCTGCTGCAAAGAGCTAAGTGTTGATTCTAAGTCCGTTAGGGGATGGGTCTCGCCCATCCCTTTAATTTTCGTTGCTTTTCCTGCCTTTTGTGCTTATATTCGGGTGGAAAAAATGCCTTCCGAACACTCGGTTATGGAATAATTGCCGATACGCACGCCCAAATTGAGCTGTAGCCCTTTCCTGAAGCCAAATTCAACACGAGTCCCAGTTGCTCTCCTCGCGCTTCTCCTGTCGATCTGCGACGGATTTGCGGAATACAGATTCCTTGAAAACTGGAGTCCGGCTGGGAAGGGTTCGGATGTGGGCTATTTCTTGGACACACCTTATCGGTCCAAAATTGACTTGTCCGGTCTCTGGAACTATACAGTTGAGGGGGGGCCAAGTGGGACAGTGAGAGTCCCCAGTGCATTTGATTTCACGGGGACTGTCACGTTTGAACGGAAGTTCGAGATTACACCGGAAATGGTTGACAAGTTCCAGTTCTTTCTGGTGATGTTCGGAACCAATCATGCCTGTGAAGTATCCCTCAATGGTGATTTCATAACGAGCCATGCGGGCGGGTACACGAGCTTCTATCAATCCATCCCCAAAAATACACTACAGGTTGGGAAAGAGAATGTCATCCAAGTGGTGGTGAGCAATAGACTGGATCCCCGCAGAACACTACCTCTGCGCTCCAATGTTTGGGGTTGGAGGAACTACGGAGGAATTCTCCGCGATGTTTTTATTCTCGCTGTGCCATTGCTTTCTATCAGCGATGTTGTGGCCGGATCGACACTTTCTGCCGATGGAGGTACTGCAACGATCACTGTGGGTGCAACATTTGAAGGCACAGCAGAAACATCCGGATTAGAGAATTCGGGGGGAAAGCGGAGTTCATCCTTTGGCATGTACGTGGAGTTGCTCGACAAGATCACAGGATTTCTGGTAGCCAAGAGTCAAGTTGTTCCCCTCAGTCATGCTGGCAATGATTGGGATCGTGCACATGCCGAAGTGAGAGTTGATAATCCAAAGGTGTGGAGTCCTGAATCGCCCGAACTCTATTTCGCGCGGGTCTTTCTTGTCCAAGGGACTTCAAAAGATTTCACTGTCATCGACGAGTATGATCTAAACCTCGGAATTCGCAAGCTCGAGATCGCCGGTGGTCATCTCAAGCTCAATGGCCGGCAGGTTGTGCTGAAGGGTGTTGTGTGGCAGGAAGATCATCCGAACTTCGGCAGTGCCATGAGCTACGAGGAACTTGAAAAGGACGTCGCCCAAATCAAGAGTCTTGGAGCAAACACTATTCGGTTTGGGAATCATCCTCCGCATCCGTACATGTTGAACCTGTGCGATCGGTACGGACTCTTTGCCATGGAGGAACTTCCGATTGCTGGTGCCCCGTCGTCCGTTCTTGCCGAGGAGTATTTCGTAGAGCTTGCGAGCACCGCCTTGAGGGAGATGATTGTTCGGGACCGCCATCACGTTTCAGTTCTGGCGTGGGGGGTAGGTGATGAGTTTGAGTCGTCCACTCCGGCCGCGCGCACCTTTGTCGAGGCAATGGTCCGGCTGGCAAGAAGTCTGGACAACCGTCCGACGTACTATGGTGCCCGCCTTGTTGAGTCGGATAATTGCTCAGACCTTGTAGATATTGCTGCGCTTAACCTTCACACTCAGGACTT
>DPLS01000309.1:0-255 GCA_003541875.1 Bacteroidota bacterium
GTAGGTAATCATGATGAGCGCTGCAACTAGGATCCCTATATACGGAAGGGTGGCCCTGACGACAGTAAATACAGGCTTCTCAAACCGGATGCTTGAGATGAAAAGGTTCAGTCCTACGGGTGGAGTGAGATATCCGATCTCAAGATTTGTGAGGAAGATAATCCCAAGGTGTACCGGGTTAATCTGGTAGGCCGTCGCAATGGGAATAATCAGTGGAACAACAACAATGATTGCAGAGAAAATATCCATCATCAT
>DPLS01000309.1:382-6620 GCA_003541875.1 Bacteroidota bacterium
CGAGGTTGGTCAGGAAGATGATCCCCAGGTGCACGGGATTGATGCCGTACCCGAGTGCGACAGGGGTAATCAGCGGAACGACAACGAAGATCGCGGAGAAAATATCCATCATCATCCCCACAATAATGAGGAAGATGTTGAGGACAACAAGGAACATCGTCGGGCTGGAGATAAACGTTTTGGTGAACTCAAACAGCTTCATCGGCACTTCCTGATCCACAAGGTAGTTCGTCAGGCCCATTGCCGTGCAGATGATCATGAGGATCGCCCCCACGAGCAGCATGCTGTCCTTCATCACCCGTGGTATATCCTTGAAGAGGTTCAACTCCTTGTAGACAAACACTTCAATGATGAGTACGTAGAATGCTGTGACTGCCGCAGCCTCCGTTGCAGTGAACACGCCTCCGTAAATCCCGCCTATGATGACAATGGGAAGGGGAATTTCCCATGCGGCCGCCTTGATGGCAGAATAGGCGTTTGGCCAGGTGAAGGGCGTCTTGGGGATATGCATCTTCTTTCCCTGTCTGATCCCGTACGCCGAAAGGACTATAACGAGAAGGATTCCGGGAATAATGCCTGCTGCAAAGAGCTTGTCGATGCTGATGTTGCTCGTAATTGCATACAGGATCAATGGCAAGCTTGGGGGGAACAGAAGTCCAAGGCTGCCCGATGTAGTGATAAGGCCGAGCGAGAACCTCTCTGGGTACTGTTCTTTGAGAAGGATGGGATAGAGCAAGCCACCGAGAGCGACAATTGTTACACCGGAAGCTCCAGTGAACGCGGTGAAGAGGGCACATGTCCCCAATGCAACGACTGAAAGCCCGCCCGGGATGGTGCCAAGGAACGCTCTTGCAAGGTTCACCAGCCGAGTTGGGGCATTGCTCTCGGCAAGGACATATCCGGCGAATGTAAACAGTGGGATTGCCACGAGCGTCGGGTTGCTGCCGATGCGATACAGCTCGACGATCACCGCGGAGGTGCTGATTCCTTGCCCCGCAAAGGCGAGCATGGAGATCGCTCCGATGATTGTGAAGAGCGGGGCGCCAAGAAGCGCAAGAAGAGCCAGGCCAAGTCCGACGAGGAACGTCTGCATTGCTACCGTGCCTCCGCGTGCTTCGTGAATGTACTGAGGATATTCTCGATTGCTTTGATGATGAAATGAAAAGCAATCAGCAGATAGCCGGAGGGAATGATGAGCAATGCCACCCACGTCTGAATTCCCAGCACCAGCTCACCACCATTGAGGCGTTCTTCAAGAACATATTCCCACGCCGCTGCTGTCAGGTAGTAGCAGACGATTGCAGCAAAGGTACTTGTGAAGATCAGGACAACATGTCTCGTACGAGCGGACAGAAACTTGGTGAGCGCATCGATGCTGATGTGGCGCTCCTCGCTTGTTGCGAGTGCCGCCCCGACAAATCCGGACCAGAGGACCAGGTGCCGAACGATTGTGTCGGCCCAGACAACGCCGGTGCCGAAGAAGTTGCGGAGCACCACCTGCGTGAATGCGAGCAGCACCATGCTGCCCAGAAATGCAACAAGCAGACCGAACTCTATCTTATGGAAGAAACGATCAAGCGCACGAAGGAACTTCATTTCGAGGATTTGTGCTGTGAACGGAAATCGCTTATGGTCTTGTCGATTCGGTCGAGAAATGCTTGATCATACTGTTTTCCAACGAGGGATTGGCGTGCCCGCTTACCTGCGGCTGAGTACTCCTCCATTGCTTTCGGGGTGTTGGCCTCGATGATCTGGACACCGGTCTTCTTCAATGTTTGGATTGCATCGGCATTTTCCTTCCGGCTCTTCAATGTCAGATCGCGCATGAACTTCTTCCCATTGCGCGTGAGGATCTCCTGCAAATCAGTTGGGAGTTTGTCGTACATTGTTTTGGAGACCACGACAGCACCGGAGGCGTCCGCAAGAGGGATGTTCATCATGTACTTCACCCGCGTGTTCCACTGCAAGACAATGCAGGCAAGCGGCGAAGTGTACGCGCCGTTGATGAGTCCCGTTTGCAACGATGTCAGGACGTCAATCACTGAAAGCGGTATGGGTTGAATATCGAACGCCCTGAACGTGGCCTCTGCAATGGGATCGCCTTCCCACATCCACATCTTCACCCCCTTCATGTCGGCGGGAGATCTGACTGGTGCGTTGGTGTACACATAGACGAATCCGACCTCCGCCCAGCCCAGATTCACAAATCCGTTGTCGAGCAGCGCTTTGTTGAGCTCCGCGTCGAGTTGACCGTAGAGGTGGTCCACCTCATCATAACTTGCAAAGAGGAACGGCGAATCGAGAATGCGGAGTTTGGGTGTTATCTTGCCAAGCCCGAACCCCGTGAGACCAGCGCTGTGAAGCTGGCCCAACCGGATTTTCGGGATGACATCCTTGTCTTCTCCCTGTACACCCCCGGCGTAGATCTTGAACCCAAGTCTGCCGCCGCTCTCCTTGCGGATGGCGGCGTCATACTCCCTCATCACATTCAACCAGGTGGAGTTTTCGGGAGCAATAGTGGCAAACTTAATAGTGAACTCCTGCGCGAGCGCATTGGTCTGGAATCCCAAGCCGAGTGCCAACCCTGTTAGCGCCGTGAATATCCGTTTCAAATTGTTCTCCTTTGTTGAATAGATTGAGTCCTGCTTCTTGACACCAAACCCGGAATCATTGGTATTACGCCATACACATCAGAACAAATCTGCTCTCTTTATCTGGAGGAGCCTGGCTTTCCTTTTTGCTATGGCGTTTCCCAGTCGGAACTTCGGAAGGACGTCAAGGGATGTTTGATCGACAGTCGTTAGCAGCTCGTCAAAGAGAGTCTCGTTGAGTGTTTGTACAGCATAGGATCGGGCGAAGTACACATGAGTCATAAGGAACTTCCCATCATTGATGCGCAGCGCTCTCTCAAAATGCTGGCGGGAAAGCTCGGGGTCGCCTCCCAGCATTCGAGCGCGACTCCCATACAGCGTCCCAAGAAACACGTCAGCACCTGCGTAGTAAAAAGCTGAATCGGCAGTGGCAACGAAATTCATCATCACCTCGGTCTTCGGCAGCGTGGCAATGGCGTCGGGATCGGACAGGGAGAGGTTCAGATAGCTTCCCAAGCCAAATGCCGCCCAGAAAATTCCGGGTACAGCTTCTTTTCCGCGTTTTGCCAACTCGGCCTTTAGCTCATCCACCGAACCGTCGAACGCTTTGGAAAGTTCCTCATCCTGTCGGACAAGCCGCAAAGCGTAGTCAGTTGCGCGTCGGTAAAACACCTTTGCCCGTGCAGGATCGGTGTCCTCAACAAAACCGAGGGCATAACTATTGTATCCCTCTGCCAAAAGGCGGAGAAGTCTGGCGTCATCAGGCTTGTTCTTCAGCATCACCTCCAGAAGCTTCAGGTTCGATGGGAGGGCCTGGGCTGCGAACTCGAGATCCTGTTCCTCTGTCAATGCTTCGAAGCCGTCCTCAATGATGCCACCCACACTGGAAACGGCAATAGACTGGATGCAACCCGCGAATGAGAGTAGTGCGATAGTGCAACAAATGGGAAGAAGTGGTTTCATTGTGTCTCTCTTGCGAAATTTGCGGTGAAAATATAGCCAAAATTCTTCCAGAATCCAAGACCCTCGCTTTGCAAGTATTGGCAAAATGAAGTACTATTCTGGTGGCCGACACCAAACCCATCATCAGGTAATCTCTCGTTATGCGTATACTAGTTGTAGAGGATGAAAAGAAAGTCGCCCGGTTTATTCAGCAGGGTCTGGAAGAAGAACACTATACGGTGGACGTGGCGCACGATGGTGAAACGGGTTTGCACATGGCGGCATCAGAGAACTACGATCTTCTCATCCTTGACGTAATGCTACCGAAGAAGTCAGGTTTGGATCTGATCAGGGAATTCCGCGCAGGGAAAGGGGTGGCGCCTGCGCTGATGCTGACCGCCAAGAGCGCGACAGAAGACAAAGTTGCCGGACTCGACAGTGGTGCTGACGACTACCTGACCAAGCCGTTTGCCTTTGCGGAACTTCTCGCTCGTGTCCGGTCTCTGTTGCGCCGGAGCTCCAAAGAGAAGTCGACAGTGCTTACCATTGCCGACCTTGAGCTTGATACCGTGAGTCATAAGGCGAAGCGTGCCAGCCGCATAATCGAACTGACGGCAAAGGAATACTCGTTGCTTGAGTACTTCCTGCGGAACAGGGACCGCGTGTTAAGCAGGACCATTATTGCCGAACATATCTGGGACTACAACTTCGACACCGGCACCAACATCATTGACGTCTACGTGAACCATTTGCGGAACAAAATAGAGGGCGCTGCTGAAATGAGACTCATTCACACCGTGAGGGGTGTCGGATACGTTATGAAGGAAGAATAACCTGTGAAGTTCTGGGTACAATCCATACGGGCACGGCTGACGTTTTGGTACACCCTGCTTGTCCTCTCCACGCTGCTTGCCTTCGGGGGGTTTGCGTACTACTACACAAGCAAAAACCTGTCTGAGAATCTCGACCTCTCTCTCCGCACGGAAGTAGGGTGGGTGAGGGACTATATCCAGCCACGGGAGAGCAAGGTGAAACCCACCAAGCGATCTGTAGAGTCGCTGATGCGTCAGAGAATGAAGCAGCAAGTCGAAACTCCAGATACACTCGAAGGCGAGACGGCCGAAGAGGCAGATGAAATCTGGAACCAGATTTTTCAGCATACACTGTACAGCCCCAAGAAGACGTTTGTTCAGGTTTCGGACCGGAAGGGAACGTTACTGTATCGCTCGATCAACCTCGGAGAGGACACGTTGCGTCTTGACGCGAAAGTGGTGCGGGATACCAGCTTCCTTGAGTATGCGTGGCTTAACGAACAGTCCATTCGAGTCGCGGTTCTGCGCGAAAGGAACTTCACGTTCCTTGTTGGATACCCCGTTGCCGAGCTGCGTGAAGCCCTGGAGAATCTGTTTTGGATTTTTCTTGTCCTGGTGCCCATTGCTCTCACAGTCTCGATCATTGGTGGCCTCTATCTTGCCAACAAGTCGCTTGGCCCTGTTGATGAAGTGACCACACGGGCTCGCCGGATTACTGCAGAGAATCTCGACCAAACGATTCCGGCGCGGAATGTCGATGATGAAATTGGAAGGCTTATCTCGACGTTCAACGACATGATCCGACGCCTGCACGATTCGTTTGCACAGGTGCGGCAGTTCTCTGCCGATGCATCCCATGAATTGCGAACGCCCCTTACCGTGATGCGAGGAGAGATCGAACTTGCATTGCGTAATCCGAAAACTCCCGAGGAATATCGTCAGGTGCTGGAGAGTTCGATGGAAGAGATCATCCGGATGAGTTCCATCATCGAGAACCTCCTGACGCTTGCAAAAGCGGATCAGGGGTCGTACGAAGTGAATCTCTCCGAGGTGAACCTCGGGTCTCTGGTGCAAGAGCTGTATGACGATGGTGAGATCCTCGCTGAAGGTAAACACATCCACGTTGCATTGACAAGGAATGACCCAATTACCATCGTGGGCGACAAGGTGCGACTGCGCCAGCTCTTTCTGAACCTTATCGACAACGCCATCAAGTATACACCTGAAGGCGGAGCGGTGATACTTTCAGTTGAGCGGCATGACGGTGCCGCAATCTTCAGAGTTACAGATACAGGTATCGGTATTGCCCCCGCTGACATTGACAGGGTGTTCGATCGGTTCTATCGTGTGGACAAGGCACGCTCAAGAGAAGTCGGCGGGACCGGTCTCGGCCTGTCAATTGCCAAATGGATTACCGAGCTGCATCGTGGCACAATTACCGTAAAGAGTGAAGTGGATAAAGGGTCAGTCTTTACAGTTGAACTTCCGATAAACTAGCCCCTCCGGCATTAAGATTTATTAACTGCTCATTAACTGCCCGTTAATCCGTTTCCGGTACCTTATGGTAGTTTTTGGACAGGGAATAACCCTGTGTTCACACCCCTATTAACCCAAGGAGCAAAGCTATATGAAGAGGTCGTTGTTCGTTATCGCGCTCGTAACGCTCGTAGCGTTCGCGGGCAGTATATTTGCGCAGGCTCAGGAATCGGTAAAACCAGCCAGTCAGCAGCCAGCGAAGAAGACCGAGACGAAGAAGGAAGAACCGAAGCCTGCAATGGAAGGGAAATCCACTCAGTCGAAGACGACAACTGGCGAGAAACCAAAGCATGAGGCGAAGCCTGCCGAGCAGAAATCGCCAGCGAAGACCACCGAAGCAAAGCCTGCAACTGGCGA
>DPLS01000309.1:6972-9689 GCA_003541875.1 Bacteroidota bacterium
CGAGAAGAAAGCACCGGCAAAGACCACCGAAGTAAAGCCTGAAGCAAAGAAGGAAGCAGAGAAGAAGTAGTGTGCTCTCTGCTGTTGGGAACACAAAGGGTGTCGAAAGACACCCTTTTGTTTTTGTGAGGTGCTCAGCCGCTAGAAATCTGCACCGAGGGAGAAGTAGTACTTCGGTGAAGAGAAGGCGTTCGCATTCCACTTCCACGCCACGTCAAACTTCACAAGGAAGGCAAGGAAAAAAATGCGAGCACCGGTGCCCATGCCCATCAAGAGATCCTTGCTCACAACCCGTCCCTCGGCGTCGCGTGAGAACGCCACGAAGTCGCGTTCCCTGTTCCACGCTGAGCCCATATCGAAAAACATGACTCCACCGATACTCTGGAGCCCAATGGGAAGTGGTCCGGCTTGCAGAAAGGCAAACAAGGGATACCTCAGCTCGAAGTTGAACAGGCTATAGCGCGATCCAATTGCTGCGACGTAGTTGTACCCACGCAGAGGTACGCCGGTTTGGAGGAAGATGTAGTCCTCGGCATTGTCCAGGGGCACATACCCGGTCTCAAACGTTCTGTTGATCCAGTTGTCGACGCCGCCAATAATGAACTTCTGTGGATTCCTGCCAAAACTCGCGCCCCCCGCATAGCGCAGTGCAATGCAGTAATTTCTCCCAAGGCGTACGTATGTTCTGTAGTCGCCGGTGATGTTGACGAAACTGAGACCGCTGTTTCCCACTCTTGGCGTTCCAAACAAGCTTACGTTGTACCGGGTGCCGTTCATCGGGGCAGTATATCCCCAGAGTGAATTATCGTGTGTGTACCCGATTGATGGTACGAGCACGATCCGCCGTTGCATCGGGTCCCCGAAATGATCGAGGTTCTCACGCGAGATGTTGTACCAGTTCAGTCCGAATTCGATTCTGTTGAAACGGCTCACGGGATAGCTTGCATTGACGTTTGCGCCGTATGTTCGGAATCGATAGTAGCTGCCACCGTAGATGTCATCGAGCAGTACAAACCGTGCGCTGTGGAATCCGCCGAAGCCGTAATCGATGCGCCCCGGGAGATAGTAGTACTGAAGGCCGTAGTCGCTGTTCTTGAGGTCAAGGAGCAAGTTCGTCACAAAAATAATCTGGTGGTCTCCCATCAAATCGCTGAATGCCATAACGGTCGATCCCTGCACACCGTAAAACGTGTTGTATCCGGCATTGCCGTATATGATATCTGGTGAGAAGTTCAACTTGTACTTGTTTACCTTGTAGTCTCCATTCTCATCGATGTTGTCGGCGATCTTTGGGAGCGTAGCCATTACCGAGTCTTTTGCGGGAACATCTTCAGCACCTTCTTCTGTGGCGAAGTTACTGAAGTCAATCTGGATGTCTTTGCCATAGAGTCCCGTAGAATCCGCCTCTTGCTTCACCGTGGTGGCGTGTTTGTTAATGCTCTGCTGTTGTGAGGTTCTGCTCTTGAAGAACTCGCTTTGTTCAAGCTCCGTGATCTTGATGTCTCTCTCAAATGGATTCCGCATCAGAAAGATGTCATAGCCCTCATGGCTGAGCGATGAAAATGCCAGCTTCGATCCATCATAGGAGAGGGAAAGTTGGTAGACGCCAGCCAGAGAATTCGTAATTGGCCTGAACTCCTTTGTGCCCAGGTCCATAAGGTAGATGTTGTTGATGCCATTGCGGTCGGAGACAAAGAGCAGCTTTTCGCCGTCAGGGGAAATAGCGGTGGAGGACTCATCGCTGTTCGGCCAAGAGACCACGGATTCGATCTTCTGTGTTGCCACGTCAATGCTGTACAGATCGGTCTGGCTGTAGTCATGGCTCATCATCTTGACGATGCCCTTCTGAGTGCCGATGCTTGCACCTCGGTCCGAGGAGAAGAAAATTGTCTTGCCGTCGGGTGACCATGTGGGATCCGAGTCGCTGTAAATATCGTCAGTGATGTTTCTGGTCGTTTTCGTGTTCAGGTCGTAGACGTAGATGTCGGACTGCGGACCCTTGTTGCCCACGAAAGCGAGCTTGTCTCCCTGATGAGACCAATCCACCGAGAATATTCCATCAAGTCCCAGCTGAAGTTTCTCTTGGTGGCCCGTCTCCACATTAATAATCAGAATCGCATCCTGTTCCCCCGCCTTTGTTGCCATTGCAACCTGCTTGCCATCGGCGGACCACGTAATCGCTGGTGTGAGGATCTTGAGTTCCTCAAAGTTGTTCGTGCTTTGACCGGAGACGAGTTTATCTGTAACCTCACCGTCAATGGCGTTCATGATGAACACGGCAAAATAGTCGTCCCGATTTGAGAGGAATGCAACCTTGTCGCCCTGTGGGGAGATTGCCGGGCTGATTCCGTAGTAGAAGGCGCCAGACTTCTTGTGGTCGGTAAGCCGCCGAGAATAGTCGGCAGGTTCTTCCCGCTTTGCAATGTCGGGCCAGTACATTACTTTTTGGTCTTTCTGCCACCGCTCGGAGAATTCCTCAAGACCGAGGCCGATGGCCCCCCTGAAGCCGGCCTCAACGTTTCGCATGCTCTTGATGCGGTTGAGGATGTCTCCGATCTTTTGCTCGCCATATTTCCGTTCGATGTACCACCAGAGTGATTGTCCGCCGCGGTAGGCGAAATAGCCATTCAGTTGGTTGAGCGGAGGAAGATACTCATGAACGGTTGCATCTCGAAGAAACATGTCCGAGTCGGTATCCCAGCGCAATGCTTCATACT
>DPLS01000049.1 GCA_003541875.1 Bacteroidota bacterium
TTTTCCCAACAAACCGGAACCACACCCGATGTCCAACACTTTCGTCTCACCAGAATAGAATTCCAGGATGGTTGGATTGACATTGTCGTACAATTCAATGCCGTTGAAGTAGGCGTTCTTCACGTGCGGTTCCTCAACCAGCGTTTCACCTGGTGACTCAGGCCTTTTCCTCGCAACAGCCATTTCTCCGCGAATGATTTGTCAAATTGTTGGTCGAACACCATGGAGTCGAACACCTCATTTTGCTTCACGTCCAGGGGATGAATGAGGTTCGATATCTCCAATGGAAACACTGGCGTGAAGTTGTTGGGAGAGGTAAGAACGCTATGAGTACCCATGGCCCCTATGTTCGAGATCAGATTTACGCGCGGAACGATAGAGAGTCCCCCATTGAACAAGCAGCAATAGAATAGTTGTGCATCCCATGTATCCAGCTCCCCTCGTGCCACGAGATCGAAAGTTCTCGTGAGATGTTCTTTGACCGCTTTGTGGGAATACAGCATGTCAAGCACTCGTTCCCTTTTCTTTTGCTCCCAGCCCTTCATCGACACGTCATAATGCTTCCAGACTCTATTCCATGATGCCCAGCCCCAGATGTTGAAATACCGGGAAAACATGTACGAATCGGCAGTCTGGAATCGATCCTGGAGATGATTGGTCCCACCGATCATCATCACCCGTTCATCATTTCTGTATCTTGCCAGGAGCGCCTGACAAAAACCGAAGAATGCCGGAGCGGGAACGCAATCGTCCTCAAGTATTATTCCTTCCTCTTCATGTTCAAAAAACCAATCGAGGGCGGAACTAACAGCCCTCTTACATCCGAGGTTTTCAGTTCTCAACAATGTCCGGACTTCACATTGCCAATCGATGTGCGCAACGAAGTCACGCGCTGCGGCACAATCCTTCACATCACCTGGGACATGATGGCGAGGACCATCGGCAGCAACGTACAGGCGTTGAGGTCTTGCTTTCCGTACCTCTTCGAAAACCGCCCGTGTCGTCTCAGGACGATTAAAGATCAACAACAGAACTGGTGTTGTCAGAGCGCTGTACATCATCCGTCGCCTTTGACCCCGGCAGCACGGTGCTTGCGGAGCGCAACGATATTCTGAAAAGCGAAGATTTCGTACACAGTCGGGTCGTACTCCGGCAGGCGCACAAGTCCATTCGGCAACAAACGATAGAACTCATAACCTTTCAAGAGTTCAACAAAATCCTTGAAGAACACTCTGCTCACAACATTCATGGCGTTGAACTCAAAATGGATAGCATCGACACGCTCTTCGCTCAAATATTCCTGGAATCCCAGCAGAACTTTCAATTCGTTCCCCTCGACATCGACTTTCAGTAAGTCGATGTGAAGCAAACCACGTTCACGACAAAAGTCGTCCAGAGTGATAATGGTGACCAGATGTTCAACAGGCTGCGTGCCATGAAGACTGTTGAACACTCCTTGATACAGACTCGCATGTGCTGACCCATCCTGAGCAGGATAATCATAGAGCACGAGCTCGCTCCGTTCGCTTCCGCATCCCGCATTGACCGCTTCGAAACCACTTCGCTGTGCTGCATTGTGTAGGCCTTGAAAAGTGCGTGGATGCGGCTCAAACGAATACACATGAGCGGTGGGTTGAATCTTCAACGCGCCCTCTGCATAGGCACCGATGTTTGCACCGACATCAAGCACAACGCTCTCCTGCTTCCCACCAAGATACGATTTAAGAAAACAGGTTTCACCACTGAGGCGTTCATTCTCAAAGTTCAATATTCCCAAGCCACGTAAGCTCAGTGCGTGGAGTAACCTATTCACCGGGTAGAATTGTCGCCGGGCGAAAAGAAATTGGTAGCACTTAATAAGGAGTCGTGTTATCGAGCTTCTCATCCACAGACCCTCATGCACTTTTGAGCCTTTCCACATAGCGAAGCCATCGAATGGGATTGAGCGAAGCGAACATCATGTTCACCTGACGCGGCAAGCCCTTGAAAAAGACCAGAGACAATGTTGCCACTGTGTAGGATATCAGCGATGCGGTAGCTGCCCCACCTGCCCCATACCGGGGAATGAGAATCAGGTTCAACAGTATATTCACAACTCCTCCGGCAAGCGTTCGATAGAGCGACACGCGAGATCGGTTTTCAATGATGAGGTGCTGACCGCTAGCGACACCAAGAAACACCGGAATACTCGCCCACGCGTAAATTGAAAGAACAGGCGCTGCTCCCGCGTATTCCTTTCCATACAGCAGCCCAATGATGGATTCAGAAAAGAGCGACATACCCACCGCGATGACGACGGCAATCGCGCTCATCATATCGTAGAATATCTGTAACCGTTTCAGATACACTTCCGCGTTGTTACTTCTTGCCAGTATGAGCGAAGGGAAGAAGGACGACGCAAGTGTCGTCGGGATGAAGTACCATATCTCCACAAGCTTTATGGCGACGGAATAAATGCCGACGTGTGCGTCATTGAGAATATAGCCAAGCATCACTTGATCGATTCTCATGTAGATCACGATCGAGATGCCGGCAAGGAACAATGGCCAGCTTTCGCGCAGCAACTCTTTTCCCCTTTGGAAATCCATCTGCCAATCGCGTATGCGATGATGCTGTCTGGAATAGAAAAACACAAGACCGACTGAACCGAGGATAATTTCCCCCAGAGCCGCGAGTGCAAATGCAAGCAAGGTTGCCTTCATAAGAATCAACCCGACTTTCACCGCGGCGAAACACAGGAACGCGGCATTCCTGGCAAACACCACAAACTTGGATTGCACCTGCGCCTGAAACCAGAAATCTATGACATCAAACGCCTGAAACAGGAATGCTACGCCGGCAATGACAACAAGCCACTGCATCAATCGATCTTCAGGACGCAGAATGAACATGGTCGCTATTGCCAGTACAATTGCAGTAGCACTTCCACCCAGTCGAAGACCCAGACTTGTTCCAAGTGTGGCGTTTCGTCTGTTTGGCTCACGAACGATATCGCGAATAGCAATGGAATCCAGTCCAAGGAGCGCAAGTGGACTGAACAGAACCACGAAAGCCTGAGCAAAATTCAGTTGACCAAACCTTTCGACACCGAGGTAGCGAGCGACCCAGACGCCTACAAAGAGCCCAACGCCCAGCCGGAACACCTTGTCAATGGAGAGCCAGGTAATGTTGCCAATGACCTTTTCGAGATGTTCCCTCCCCGCAATTCGCTTTCTCAGCCAATCAGGATGCATCCACTTACTCATGTTCGTGCCGTGAGGACGTGGTTGTATGCCTGCAAGTACTGCTGCGCGCTCCGCTCCCATTGAAATTCTTGCGCTCGCTTCAATGAGGCAGCGACTGCCTCACAGCGCTTGGTCGAATTGTCGATCAACGACAACATAGCATCTGCAATCTCGGATACCGAGTATGGATCGAAGTACACCCCCGCATCACCAATTACCTCGGGAAGCGAGGCAGCGCGAGAAACGGCAACCGGTGCTCCGCAGGCCATTGCCTCCAGGGGCGGCAGCCCAAATCCCTCATACAATGAAGCATAAACAAACACCTCGGCTCCCGAGTAGAGTGCAATCATATCATCATCGTTGATGTAACCGGTAAACACAATGCTGCTTTGCACGTCGTCGGGGAGGGTGGGAACCTCGGTACGAATGCGAAACCCTTCGCGTTCACCTACTACCACGAGTTGATGAGGAATGCGGTTCCGCGTCTTGAGCTCCTTGAAAGCGCTCAATACTCGACCCACGTTCTTATGCGGGCGAACACTTCCGGAGATCATTAGGTACGGCAAGCAGATGTGTAGTCGATCTGCAACTTCACGAATGCGCGACTCATCCGCGGGAAAGAACTTCCGATGATCAACTGCACAAGGGATCACGGTGATCTTTGCCGGATTGACATTAAGTTTGGTGATAATCTCTTTCCTGGAGAACTCTGATAGTGTCGTGATGTGCTCAGCCCGCAGAACCGCGTGCCTGTAATAAAGTCGTGCCGCTTGTACGTGCGCCCAACTCATGGGCAGCACCCCGGCGAGATGCGCAAGGTCATTGATAGTCACCAGTAGCGGAAACGGCAGTCTCCTTACAGGAATGTTAAAATGGGGAACGTGCAACAAGTGACAATCGCTGATTCTCTTAAGAGGATATTCGAGTTGCTCTCGCCATCCATAGACAGGCGCCATGAACTCGACAGTCCGTACACCGAGGTCATCCGGCCACCATTCTCTAAAGCGCTGCAGGTCTCCCATGGCATACAACGCCTCAACCTGCGATGCAATGTGCGGCACGATGTTTCTCACCACCGTTGCAACACCATGTTTCATTCTGCAGTCAATCGCAACCTTCATGATCAGTCTTGTGCTGCCTCAAGAATCTTATCTGCAAACGATTTCCACGAGAACTGGCGCGCACGTTCGATGCCCGCTCTTCGGTAGAAGTTGCGAAGTTGCTCATCCCGCAACAGTGTGCTCAATTGAACGCTCAACTCTTGTGGATCACGCGGGTTAACAAGGATTGCTGCATTCCCCGTTACTTCAGGAAGAGATGTTGTGTTGGATGTAATCACCGGTACGCCGCACGTCATCGCTTCAAGAGGTGGAATCCCAAACCCTTCATATAACGACGGATACACAAATGCATCTGCCCTGGCATATATCGAGGGTAAGTCGTCTGATGGAACGAAGCCCAAAAAACGGACGTTGGATTCCAATCCCAGAGTTTTCACTTCACGGAAGATCGTTCCAAAAAACCATCCCTTCCTACCCACGATCACCAAATTGTGTGTGAGCCCTTCGTCCACGCACTTCCGAAACGCCCTGATCAACGTTTCATAATTCTTTCGCGGCTCAAGGGTGCCAACAGCAAGAACGTACTTTTCTGGTAGCAGATACCGCTCCTGGACTCGCCGAATATCTTCGGCAGTGGGCGTTCGAGAGAATGTCTCGTCACAAGCAAGATGAGATACAGAGACTTTCCTTTCCTCGATCCGGCCTTTCATGTATGCCAGAATATCTGCCTTGGTATGTTCTGAAATCGCAACGATTCTTCTTGCCCTGAAAAGGGCTTGTTTCATTACCAGACGGGCCGTAACACGCGACTTCGCAATGTGATACTCCGGCAGAAGTATATGCGACAAATCAGGAACTACCAACACGGTAAAATCTCTGGTCAGTGCCGATACCTGCAAAGAGCCGACGGACACAAACCGATCAAGGCGGAGTCGATAACGAGCATCAAAGGCTGCGGACAGATGCCACACGAGCTTCCCAACAACCGGAACCACGGATGATTTCGTGACGGCGTGAAAGCGGTCATTGGAAATTCCGAAATCGAACGGCGCATCACCATACAAGAAATATTCATTCTGCCGATCCTCCCTCATCAGTTGCCTGACGAGATTCAGCGTGAGCGTTCCTATTCCTGCAGGCTCATGAATTGCAGATCGAATATCAATACCGATTCTCATATCAAGGTCTGTACTTTGTCTCTTTTCCTGATAGGCGGGCAAAGAGTTTATCTCTGACCCGATGAGGGTTTGTTGCACGATATCGCACTGTAGCGACCAATTTCAGCAGCGAGTTGCTGAAGGATTTCGGGAAACCATACATGTCGTGGATGCGCTCGATCTCTTTGTCGTTCAACGCCTGCCGATTCAGCGTCTGCATCGCACCGTGGAACCTGAACTGAGCAAGCGGTGACCCCAGGATTTTGCTCACCACGCATGATTTGCCTACCCGAACAAAAAACTCGAAGTCGCCTGCCATTCGAAAACTCGAATCAAAGAACCCTACTGAATCGAACACCCTCCTTCGCCAGAAGCATGTCTGCTGTGGAACCGTTGAACCATCAAGTACAGTAAAGAACCTCCAGGAAAACGACGGGTACTTCCGAATGAACAGTGTTTGTTCATCCTCATCAATGTACCGGAGATCTGAATACACGAGATCCGTTTCTTCGTGTGCTGCGAAGAATGCGACAACACGTTCGATCGTGTCGTTGCTATAGAGGTCATCAGAGTTAAGGTAAGCAACGATAGAACCGGAGGCCATCTTCATTCCTTTATTGATGGCGTCATACATTCCGTTGTCCGGTTCCGAAATCCACTTCGCCCGTTGCTGTTGTTTGAGGATGTCGATCGTGCCGTCGGTCGAGCCTCCATCGATCACGATATGCTCGACGTTGTTGTATGATTGGTCGGCAATACACCGAAGTAATCGGCCTATAAACTGGGCACTGTTAAAGGTTGGCGTTACAATCGTAACGAGCGGCGTGTCGATGTTGGTCATACTAATGCGCGAATTGCGGCGTTCAATCCTCCGAGCCGTTTGTTCACCTCTTCGTTGATCGTTCTATAATATTCAACGGTGGATACCCAGCCGGTGCCGCCAAGTAGTCCAATCGTTTTCATTCACACACCAATGGGAATCAATGATTCAATACAAAAATAGCATTGCAGACTGATGAAACAATG
>DPLS01000387.1 GCA_003541875.1 Bacteroidota bacterium
CGCCCGCGAAGCTGGTGCAACTGGGAAAGTCCGAACCGTTCTGCGTCTTCGATCACCATTATCGAGGCATTTGGTACGTCAATCCCGACTTCTATCACAGTTGTTGCCACCAGGATGTCAAGGCCCTTGCCTTTGAATCTCTGCATCACCTCATCCTTCTGATAACCCGGGAGCCGTCCGTGAATCAGCCCGAGCCGTAGATCCGGAAACACCTTCCTCTGCAACTCCTCAAAGTGCACAGTAGCAGCTTTGAGATCGAGTTTTTCAGATTCCTCAATCAGGGGATAGACAAAATAGACCTGCCGGCCCTGCTTGACCTGATCCCTGACGAACTGGAATACAGATTCCTTCTCTTCCGCGTGCCGTAGGACTGTCTTAATCGGCTTCCGGTCCTTCGGTAGCTCATCGATGACCGAGACATCAAGGTCACCATAGAGCGTAAGGGAGAGGGTTCGAGGAATAGGGGTGGCCGTCATGACAAGTACGTCGGGATTCACCCCAAATCCTTCGGGGTGAACACTCTTCTTGATGAGCGAAGCCCGCTGGAGGACGCCAAACCGATGCTGCTCATCGATTACAATGAAGCCGAGGTTCGCGAATTCCACGCCTTTCTCAAACAAGGCATGTGTTCCGACCACAATCTGCGCGGTACCACGCTGCACGTCATCAAGAACATCCCGCCGCAATCTGCTTCGTTGCCCACCGACAAGGAGACGGACATTCACGGGGATGTTTTCAAGCAGTCCAGCCAGAGTTTTGTAGTGCTGTTCGGCCAGGATCTCGGTTGGCGCCATGAACACCGCCTGGTAGCCGTTTTCGACGACTATCAACATACAAAGCAGGGCCACAATGGTCTTTCCACTGCCAACATCACCTTGCAGCAGACGATTGAGCGGCTTCGCACTCTCCATATCGGTCGTGATTTCTTTGATCACCCGGATCTGCGCCGCCGTCAATTTGAACGGGAGTGAATCAACCAACTGCCTTGCCCGCTTACTCTGGATGTTGAACTGGATTCCCTGAGTCTCTTCCCTGATCCAGTGGCGCTTCAGGGCAAGCATGATCTGGAAGTAGAATAGTTCGTCATACTTGAGCCGGCGGAGGCTCTCTTCCAGCTCATCCTGCCGCTTGGGAGAGTGCACAATCTGCACCGCCGATTGCAGCGGCATCAGCGTGTGAAGGCGAAGCAGCGGTTCCGGCAAAGCATCCCGTACTTCATGTAGATGCTTCCGTACAGCAGTCCCGATAACCCTCCTGAAACCCGCACTGTCCAGTCCAACGCGTTCCAATTCCTGACCTGATGGGTAAAGGGGGACCAATCCACCGGTATTCAGCGCCTTGCTCCAGTCAACGTCGGGCTTCTCGCCCTCCTCGTCTTCCTCGTACTCAGCTCCGGCAATCCTGTCAATGTCAGGATGAACGAACTGAAGCACACTCCCATAGTATGTAGGCTGGCCGGAGACAGCAAGCGTCTCCCCGACCTTGAACCTGTTTTTCCAGTACTGCACTCCGCCGAACCACACACACTGCATCGTGCCGGTGTCGTCGCCGAGAATCAACACAAACCTCGACTTGGCTCGGAACCCAACGATTCTGAACGAACGGACATCCCCCACAATAGTGTAGTCGCGGCGGACATCAGCAGTCGGTTCATCGGCAGAACCCTGAGCAGCTAAGCCACTGAGTTGGCGCAACTGAGCAATCGTTACGACTGCAGTTCGGTCAAGGTAGCGGCGGGGAATGTAGAAGAAGAGGTCGTGGATGGTTTTGACACCGTGCTTCTCGAGGACGGCAGACCTCTTTGGGCCAATGCCTTTGAGGAACTGAACTGGTGACGAGAGAATGCTGGATGAGGCAGAGGGATTCATGACAGGGAGAAGATACGTCGATACTTCTCGACTGTCAAGAGTTGCCGGGCGCTTACTTCACGACCATGAGTTTCTTGATGCTCTGAAAGCCCTGTCCACCGTTGAGCGGTTGAGCTTCAAAGCGATAGAAGTACACGCCGCTGGCGACGCTCACGGCTTCCCATTGTGCGTCGTGGTAGCCAGCTGGCCGAGCATCGTTCACCAGAGTGGCCACTTCTCGTCCGAGCAAGTCGAACACTTTCAGTGTCACCCTGCTCTCAACTGGCAGTTGATACTGGATTTGGGTGGTGGGATTGAAGGGATTGGGGAAGTTCTGGTCAAGCTCGAATGTTGTCGGTCCAGCGTAGCTGACGATGATGGTCTTCTTCCATCCCGTACCGCTCTTGTCGGTGATGAGAAACTCCAACGTATCCCTCTTGTTCGTTGTCGCAACCCGGCCAACGTCGAATGTGAACGTTACTACCGCTTGTTTGCTCGACGCAATGGCGGCAATCTGGTCCGGCGCTGACGTGAACACGATGGCCGTAGGATGCTTGTCGGGCCGTATCTCTACTCGCTCAGCTAT
This sequence comes from Bacteroidota bacterium, assembly GCA_003541875.1. Taxonomy (GTDB): domain Bacteria; phylum Bacteroidota; class Ignavibacteria; order UBA10030; family UBA6906; genus UBA11986. The sequence goes on from DPLS01000387.1 coordinate 2,434, forward strand.
GGCCGCGATCGACTCGTTCGCAACCGTCAGCTCAATCTGATTGCCTTTCGTGTCAGGCTGCAGCCTATACACGGTCTGTGAGCCGCCCTGGTGGACCACACAGAGCAGGAGTATGCTGATCATTGCTTTCATAGTTCACCATATCAAGTCATTGTACCAATACCACGGCTACGGCTGGAGAATGAACTCCACTACATTGTTCGTGGAGAGGTTCTGCACTTTGTCCTGATGTGCTGCTCCATAAGTAATTCTGAATGTCAGGTTTACCGGCAGTAGCTGTTTCGTCACCTCTCCATTGACGGTAGTGCCAATCTGCCGCCATGCGGTAGAGTAGTAGCTCGCCTGAGCGTTGTTGACCGGCTGGCCCTGTGAATCCCTGACTCTCACTACACACAACACCGTCGAGAAGTTCACCGTGTTGTTTGTTGAGATGTTCTGGGCCTTGTCGATGGAGACGGACTCGTGAGTCATTCTGAACGAGTAGTTGGCCGGGAGAAGTTCTTTGGTTGCCACGCCGTTTGCAGTCACCCCAAAACTCCTCCACGCACCTGCATAGTACTGGACAGTGCCCTGATCCATCAGGTTTCCCTGACTGTTCCTCAGCTCCACGATTGCATTGACGGTCTGGAATACAACGGTGGCGTTTGTGCCGATGTTCTGCTGCTTGTCCGTGCTCGCAAAAGCATAGTACATGCGGAAGCTATAATTATTGGAAAGGAGCTCTTTCGTTGCCGCGCCACCTGTCGTCACTCCAAAGTTCCTCCACGCGCCTGAGTAGTATTGCACCGTTCCCTGATCCATCAGGCTTCCCTGACTGTTCTTCAACTGCACTGCCGCATTGATTGTTTGGAACACAACTGTGGGGTTCGTTCCGATGTCCTGCTGCTTATCGTTGCTTGCGTAGGCGTATGTCATTCTAAAGGAATAGCTGGCCGGTAGCAGTTCTTTCATGGCGATGCCGCTTGTGGTTGTACCAAAGCTCCGCCATGTACCGGCGTAATACTGGACTGTGCCAGTATCCATCAGGGTGCTCTGGCTATTCTGCAGCTTGACTTGAGCATTGACTGTTTGAAACACCGCCGTGTCGCTTCCGACAGGGACATTTGTTTTTGTTTGTGTGCCATACTCGTAGGTCATGCGCAGGCTTACGCTCGTGAGGCTCGTGTTCACCATGAACGTGCCGTCGTTGTTGTTGACTGCGTCTCTCCAGCTTCCTTCGTAGTACTGCAGTGTGCCGTTAGTAAGCCTCGTACCACTGCTGTTGATGAGCTTGACTGTGAGGCCGGGAGGGGATACCGGCAGGTGTTCCAGCAAATACTCGGTGTTGTATCGAAGCAGCGCATAGGCTTCGCTGGTTAGCGATGCTACGCTATCGATGTGCACCTGGATAAGCACAGTATCAAGGCGTGCGCGGGCCGCGGGGACATTTGCACTTTGAATATCTGACTTCGTTCGCGTGAACAAACCGATGTACTTGTCGGCGATACTTTGACTTGGGATCCAATTGAGTAGGTGGGATTGTGCAGAGCAACCGATCAGGGTGTCCAAAAAGTTCATCGGAACAACGGAGTTACGGGGGATAGTAGGGCCGATCGTAAGACCCCGGTACGAGTTATCGAGCGATTCGGTCCTTCTGTCGGAAGCACCCTCATTCAGACCAAAGGAATAAAACCTTAAGATCCGAGGCAGACTTGGTCCAACTGATGAGAAGGAAAAGTCTGGTTCAGTTTCCCCTGGTTGAAGATAATTGACACCTTCAATCGCATAACATGTCCAATCAACAATTGGAAGCCACGGAGTCGTCCCATCCCAAAACTCTCTCACTGATACAAACACAACCGTATCTACGAATCGATCAATTGCGAATTCTTGTACAAACTGAGCATTTGTACTCAAGCTGTGTACTTTGTAATGGTATTCCAAGACATTGACGTTTTGCCGAGTTGACGCGCATACATCGACCTGCGCCTTGTTGCGAGGATAACTTGTCCCATACAAAGACTGTGGTGTGCCTGGCCATCGACCATATAGAGTCCCATTCCAGCTGTATGTGTACAGCGCATATCCCGATTCAGGAATTATTCGAAGACTATCTTCTGCTGTTTGCGGCTCCATTGCTCCCTGGATTTCCCATACAGCATCTGCTTCAACATCTACTAAATCGAAATTCCACGTCTCGGACGTTTGGATGATTGACAAGCTATCTTCATCCTTTGCATTGATAATCTCTCCGCGGGCTCCATCCCAACTCACAATCCATAGGTTGCTTAGCCTAGGTGAAGACATGCCTGCAAGCCAATTGGTCAGTATTTCCACTTTTCCGTCCCTGTTTATGTCCTTCACTATCCAAATATATCCACTGGAAAGAAGAGACTTGCCCGCAATCTCGCTGCCGGAATGCCAGAGTATTGTTCCATCCTTGAAGATGCCAATGACACCTGACACACTATCAGTGGGTGTAGAATATCCCTGGAGAGTTGTCATAAAGATAATGCAGTGCGTCAAAGTTCCATATGGATTTGTGATTTCTCCTATTGGTGGATACTTGATCTTCCAACCAAAGCTCAAGCAACTATCAACATTTAAGATCATTCCAAGCACTTGATTAGGGCCAATCACACTGTGAACCTCTCTCTGGATCATGTCCCTGAGTTCCTGAGATTCCCCAGGCATGAAATACGCTCTCTGTGAAAAGAGCAATGAAGAGCCTAACGTAAGAATGAAAAAGACGAAGTCGAATCTCTTCATAGTATTCACTCCAGAGCTAATGGACTGGTTGGAAATTAGCAGCTGCCTGCATGACATCTTGATCGTAGTTCCTCCGGCTGGGATTCCAACCATGATAAACTCCCTTTAGTGCAGTTTCGAAGCCCTGAGACCAATTGCTCGAACTGGGATTGCCACTACCAAACTGATTCTCTAGCAAAACGACATAATGCGCCATTGCAAATGGAAAAAAAGTGTCGCTGATATTCAGATTTTCTGGGATCTCGATTCTACCTGTAGGATACTGTCTTGCAATTGCTGTTGTATACATGGTTTGGATGGGGCCATAAGATGATGCAACAC
>DPLS01000017.1:0-2235 GCA_003541875.1 Bacteroidota bacterium
CGAGGAAGACGTGAAAGAGATGTTTGCCCACCATCTCATTAGCACTGATGAGGTACGCTGGGACATTCGTGAAGAAATGGTTGTATCAAGACGCGTGACCCGATTCGGAGCCATCGAATTATCTGAAGCGTCTCTGGCGCCGGTGAACGAGATGATGCGTCAGGCGATGGTTGAAGGAATCCGTGAACTCGGGCTCGACGCTCTACCCTGGAGCAAGGAAGCGCTGTCGGTACGGGCACGCAGCGAGTGGTTGCGCATGAAGGGACTCGTTGGAACCGATTGGCCAGACCTTAGCGATGAACACTTGAATGAGACTCTTGAACGATGGCTCCTTCCATATCTCGGTGGCATCGTACGTCGCGCCCATCTTGAGAAGCTCGACATGGCGAAGATCATCCGGGCTCAGTTTACGTACCAGCAAGTGCGTGATCTCGACAGACTGGCACCGACACATCTAACGGTGCCTACCGGTTCGCGGATTCCGCTTGATTATTCCATGGTCGAACAACCAGTGCTCGCCGTGCGGCTGCAAGAGATGTTTGGTGAGACTGAAACGCCAACAGTCGGTGGAGGGAAAGTCAAAGTCTTGCTTCATCTCCTCTCACCCTCTCATCGTCCGCTTGCTGTCACTCAGGATCTCCCAAGCTTCTGGAAAAATGCGTACATTCAAGTCCGCAAGGATATGCGCGGCCAGTATCCGAAACATGAGTGGCCGGAAGATCCGATGAAGGCCCGACCGACGAAGCGAAGCAAGCGCAGAAACATCTGAGAGAGTTCTTGAACACACCTTGTATCCCGTCCTATAATCGCTGCAATGCCTTTTCTTGGTGAGCTCAGCGCACTTCTTACCGCAGTTCTCTGGTCTTGCAGCGCATTGGTTTTTTCATCTGCAACCAAACGAGTAGGATCGTTCCAAGTCAACATCACTCGTTTGGTTCTTGCGGCGGTGTACCTTGTTGTGTTGATTGCAGTTTTGCGGCTCGATGTTCGACTTTCAAGCACCCAGATTCTCAATCTGAGCCTGAGCGGAATTGTCGGGCTGTCTCTCGGCGATACGTTTCTGTTCAAGGCATTTCAGGAGATCGGCGCCCGCATCAGTATGCTGATCATGTCGACTGCTCCAGCCATTGCTGCGACACTTGCCTACTTTGTTCTTGGTGAGAATATTTCGATCATCGGAGTGCTCGGGATCGTCATCACGGTCTCAGGAGTGAGTGTCGTCGTTCTTGATCGTGGGGCAATTGCATCTGTGAGAGTGTCATTGACTACTTCAGGGCTTGTGTACGCAGCGCTCGCCGCCGTAGGGCAGGGAGGCGGACTCGTGCTTGCCAAGATGGCATTCCGCCAAGGCGTCGTGAATGGATTTGTCGCATCCGCGGTCCGAATTATTGCATCGCTAGTGCCACTTCTTCCTGTCGCACTAATGACAAACCGGTACAGGAATCCTGTGAAGACATTCAGTCAAAACAAGAGAGCATTCTGGCTCACGGCGCTGGGATCTGTCCTTGGACCGTTTCTCGGAATTTCATTCAGTCTCATTGCGATCGAATACACAAAGGTGGGGATCGCGGCGACCATCATGGCCATCGTTCCCATCCTAATGTTGCCCTTGATCAGAATCGTCTACAAGGAGAAGCTCACATGGCGTGCCGTGGTCGGTGCGTTTGTGGCAGTGGGTGGAGTTGCAGTGTTGTTTGTGAGGTGATGAGTGAGAACGAGTTTAGAATGGGAAATCTTCTTGCACCTTCACATCAAGCTTCTTCACTTCAGGTTTTTTTGCGAGACCGTGGACCGATTTTCCTTCGACGTAGATAGCCTTGTACGGCCTGGTCGGACAGGCGAACTCGCACGCTCCACAACCTATGCAGTAATCCTCTTTCACTTCAGGCGCCACGAGTTTCTTGTAAGGAACCATCCGAACTGCCTTCGTCGGACAATGCTCTGAACAGGCGCCGCATTCCTTCTCCTCCGTGTAGACGATGCAATTGTCCTTCAAAAATTTTGCAGTGCCGAATTGTGTCAGCTTCTTTTGTTCTTGTGCGACCGGAAGAATTGCCCCGCTCGGACAGATTTCTGTACACGTTGTGCACTCGTAATTGCAGAACGCTGCCCTGTAGTCCAGACGGGGTTGCATCATGCCGGTGAGTCCGTACTCGATGAACGATGGTATCAAGACCTGTGAGGGGCAGGCGGTGACACAGAGGTGGCACGCTGTGCATGTTGTCGTGAAATGCT
>DPLS01000017.1:2537-2840 GCA_003541875.1 Bacteroidota bacterium
CGTACTCTCTTTGGTGCTGATGATTTTCTTCGTACCAATAGTCGTGGTGCCAAACGCGCTGGCAACGAGCAGACACGAATTATACATCGCCTCCCGGCGTTTGTAATCTGGTTTCTGCGGTGTGGCTGGCGGTCGTCCGAACAAAGCGCGTCGAAACTCTAGGCCTTCTGTCGGACAGACGGTGAAACAATTGAAGCAACCCACGCAGCGGCTGAAGTCCACCGTCTTTGCCTTCTTGTCGATGCAGCCACCTTTGCACACCTGCTCACATAGGTTGCACCCGCTACAACCCTCTTCATTGCT
>DPLS01000058.1:0-5458 GCA_003541875.1 Bacteroidota bacterium
GTCAACGAAGGCTGCGCTTGCATACGCCGGCCGGTGCCGTTTCCAAAAGTCAGCCAGTAGTAGTTCTGTTCTGTATAGTGGTGGATGTAATGATCGAGCATACCGGAAGTCGTATTGTACCTCCGGCCGCGAACTGACTGTGCAAAGAAGAGCACATAGTCTCCCTCATCAAACCTCCCGTCACTCTCACCCTCAACATAGATCGCGTTCTCAACAAGATCTGTGGGCCGTTGGTGGAGAATGTTTTCTGGCACCTCCGTGCCTCCGTTGCCGAAGATCTTGATCGTGCGAGGATCGAGTCCGGCGGTGTTAATTCCCGCAGCTCTGAGAAACTGGGGATTCAATGAATACACTCCTTCATCCACAATCGTGAGACGGTACCAATCGCCGCTCTGGAGCACACTCGGGACGGCGGTTGATTTCTCCAAGGGGGAACGCGTTGGGATTTTCCAGTTTCTGGCAACCGCGTAGTTGAGCAGCACTCCCTCGAACGCCAGGTCGTCGCCATTTCGGACAGATTCAACATTGGGATTGCCATACACGATTTCCACAACCAATCGCTTGTACTTCCTGATCGTGCGCGTCGAAGGGTTGAATTGGATTGGGAACAGCTTGACGCTTCCCACCAGCATCGTTTGCACGTGGTTAGGACCCACAATTTCTGCCACTTGTGCCGGGACAAACGACGAGGCATTATATCTTTCAGGATCGATCTTGTATCCGGCAATTTCCATCAGGTCATCACGGACGCGAATTGTCGGGACAGGAGCAAGTGTCACCCCCACGATATCTTCGTATTCGGCAGCGATCACCTGAGCGATATTTCCGGTTGCAGCGGGGAAACCCAACGGTACTGTTTCATAGCGAATATCGGGGGCACCGATAGACTCTCTGGTATGACTCGGAATCGAGCCTGTAAAATCAAACAGCTTGACTTCCACATTGCCATCGCGCATGGTTCGTTCAGGCAAAAACATGGGCCGGTATTCAAACACAACCGACTGCTGATCAGAACGGAGCACGTGTATGTGTCCATCGCCCGATCGGGAAACAGCGGAGCCGACCACTGAACACATCATAAGGAGCGTTATGCCCACGCATGCCTTCATGCTTCTGACCGTTGGTTTGAACATCTGTTCCACAAAGAAAAAAGCCGAACATCTTCATTCGGCGGCAAAACAAAAATTGGAGTTACCGCCACCTACTGTTATTCGCTTACCAAAGGATCCTCACAACAACCTCTTCCCACATCGGACAAGAACGACTCATCTTGCCATGATCGATAAACCTTTAAGCGAACAACTCGATAGACTGAACTCCACTCAATGTGATTTCTGAGCTAAATATAGAGATTGGCCTCTTCATTGTCAAGGAATTTTTCCCGCGGTATATGAAGCCTCACTCTGCGATGATGAGAGGTGGCAGTCATTCAGTGCGCTCGAGGTTTGGTTGCTTATCAGACCAGAAAATGTTAGATTTCAAGCGCTTATATGACTCCTCACCTTGTTGCACAACCGGCATAGCATGGCACGACAGTTAGATGTACTACTTCTTTCCAGCGAAGTTGAGCCATTCGCAAAGACGGGGGGGCTGGCCGATGTTTCCTGCGCACTGCCAAAATCGATAAAGTCGCTCGATCACGAAATCAGGATCATGATGCCTCGTTATGGCAGCATTGACGAGCGAAAATGCAAGCTGCACGAAATGATCCGGTTGAAGGATATCCCCGTTCCCCTGGGAAACAAACAGATCCTCGCAAGTGTTAGATCTTCATTCCTGCTCAATTCACATTCAAAGGTCCAGGTCTACTTCCTCGATAATCACTCACTTTTTGGGAGGTCGGGCCTGTACATTCATCCTGAGACAAAGAAGGACTATCGCGATAATGATGACAGATTCTTCTTTTTCGCTCGTGGGGTGTTGGAAGTACTAAAGCGTCTGGGCTGGCAACCAAACATTATCCACTGCAATGACTGGCCAACAGGTCTGGTTCCAGTCTATCTGAAAACATTGTACAAAAACGACCCTTTCTACAAAGATACTCGAACCGTCTTCACCGTGCACAACATGGCGTACCAGGGTGTGTTTCCCAAGAGTTCTTTCAACAAGACTGGCTTGCCCGCAGGGGTGTTGAGTGAGAAAGGTATTGAGTCCGACGGCATGATCAACCTCCTCAAAGCCGGGCTCGTGTATTCAGACGCGATTACAACGGTGAGTGAGAAATATGCAGAGGAAATCCAAAGCTCGGCAGAGTATGGCTGCGGTCTTGAGGACGTTGTGCGACGCAGAAAGGACAGTGTCACAGGCATTCTCAATGGAATCGACGATTCTGTATGGGATCCAGCAACTGACAAATCCATCCCTCACAAGTACGGTATCAAGACTCTTGACCTGAAGCTGGAGAACAAGAAGGCACTTCTGCGACGGACCGGGCTGCCCTTTCGCGGAACCATTCCGGTACTTGGTATGGTGTCACGTCTCGCCGAGCAAAAAGGGATTGACATCATCATGGATGTATGGGACGAGCTCATGACGTTGCCCCTTCAGCTAGTCGTCCTGGGAATTGGTGAGAAACGCTACCACGATTTCTTTTCCAAAGCTGGAAAAAAATATCCTGAAAAAATTGCTGCATGCCTGGAGTTCAACGAAGACCTAGCGCACTTGATCCATGCGGGAAGCGACATGTTCCTCATGGCATCACGCTATGAGCCATGTGGTCTGAACCAAATGTACAGTATGAAGTATGGAACGGTTCCCATAGTCCGTGCAACCGGCGGACTGGACGACACCGTCGAGGATTTCAATCCTTCGACCGGCAAAGGAACCGGATTCAAGTTCAAGGAGTACCACGGTGGAGATTTGCTCAGGGTCGTGAAACGCGCCCTTGGTGCGTACGCAACCACGACCAGCTGGAGGAAGATCGTCAAGAATGGAATGAGCAAGGATTTTTCCTGGGAAACTTCAGCTCGGAAATACGTGCAACTCTATCGCAGCCTGGCGAGAACGTGACTCGTGCCCGGGTCGGCGTGTTCCTCGATCGGGACGGAACACTGAACGAAGAGTCGAATTATGTCCGCACACCCGACGAACTGCATGTTATCGAGGGAGCGGGAGCGGCGCTCGCTCGACTGAACAACCGTGGCCTCATCACGTGCGTCATCTCCAACCAGTCTGGTGTTGCACGTGGGTTTCTTACGGAGGAAGGTCTTACTCCCATCCACAACAAGTTGGAGCAAGAGCTTGCCCGAGGCGGAGGGAAAATAGATCGGATCTACTACTGTCCTCACCACCCGACGGACGGATTGCCGCCATACAATGTTCCGTGCGATTGCCGCAAGCCGAAGATTGGCATGCTTGAACGAGCTGTTGCGGAGGTTGGCGTTGATCTCTCTCGGTCATTCCTGGTGGGAGACAGCGTGGTTGATATGCAGGCCGGGAACGCTGCCAACGCAAAGACGATTCTGGTGCTCACTGGATACGGCGCAAGCGCGCGAGAGCACTGTGCAAGCAACGGCATTCACATCGATCATATTGCCCCCACGGTGGTAGAAGCCGTCGATTTCATATTGAACAATTTGGATGAGGAAGAGAAGTTGAAATGAAGATGAGCAGACGATATCGTAGCGAGGGGAATGCTCTCATTGCCTCAGTGCTATTTGTTGCGCTTTCCATGTTTGGTTGCAGCGACGAGCCGTCTGTGCTCAACTCGGTCGGCACACAGATGCTCCTCACAAAAATAGAGGTAAAGACTGATACCCTTGGGGCTTCCGGCAGCTCGACACTGAAACAGTATGTTCCCATGGAGGGACGCACCAACCTGCTTGGCAAATCCGGAGAATACAATGCGTATATGCTAGTCCAATTCTCCTCTCTTCCTAACCGGGACACTGTCGTGGTTCTCTCGGCATCGATCGGTCTGAGAGGGGTAACGTGGTTCGGAGATTCTGCCGCTCCATTCGGTTTCAACGCGTATGAGATTAGCCATGCCTGGGGAGCATCCACCATCACGTGGGACAGTCTAACGGGTCTTTACAATTCGGATCCCGGGTCTCTCCGTGGATCATTCTCTGGTACTGTAGCGCACGATACTGAGTGGGTTAGCATGAACCTGGACACAGCGATGGTGCGGCGCTGGCTTCAAACGGCGACGCACACAAACAACTACGGGTGCATTCTCCTCCCCACTCCGAACGCTAACGTTGTACGAGGTTTTCATGCGTTTTACTTCGAGAACGGCGATACCCTGTACCCGAGACTGACCGTCATCGCTCGCAATCTCGCCGGAACGGTAACCGATACGTCAGTGTACAAATTCGGCCAGGACACTTTTGTGGGCAATGTCGAGAACCTCAATTCCAATCCTGAACTGATGTATGCGCAGGCGGGCGTAAGCTACAGGAGTACGCTGAAATTCGACGTCTCCCATATTCCACGTGGCGCAATCATCAACCAAGCCCAGCTTACACTCGTGTACGATCAGGCGAGCTCCCGCCTGAACCGATTCACGGCGGACACTGCAGTCGCCGCACATACGTTGCTGAATGCAACCGACTACACGATATTCGAGCTCCAGGGCACCCGAAGCACTGTGGACTCACTGGCATCATCGGGCAAGTTCAGATTCGATCTCCGCCGACAGGTTCAATACTGGATACGAAACGCCAGCGTGAATTATGGACTCCTGTTGCGTCCGTCGAACGCCAATGAGTTCAGTAGCTTCGATCTGCTGACATTCTTCAATCAGAGCACGCAGGACGCCACAAAGCGGCCCCAACTCATTGTTAAGTATACCGTGGAATCGTACTAGGAGGTATGGTGTTAAAGAATCTCCTCGCCGCTGCAATCATCCTCTCGCCACTTGTCGCATACGCTGGCGCGGGCGGTTCCACTTACTCTCTGTTTGGCATTGGTGACATCCGGTACATGCCAAATGCCCGGAGCGCAGGGATGGGGTACTCAGGTCTTGGACTACCGAGTGCGAATTTCATTAACGGCATTCAACCCGCCGCATGGTCACGCATAAGCCGGGTTCGCTTTGAAACTGGAATTCTCCATGAAGGATTCAAATCCACGGATGGAGACAAATCCATTTATCTTGCAAACAGCAGCTTCGCCGGCGCGTTGCTCGCCATCCCAATCTCGACCACCAACGGCATAGTAACTGTCCTGGGATTCACGCAATACAGCGATGTGAATTACAATTACTTTTTGGGGGGAACGCTGGACGGCATCCAGTATGAAATCAACCATTCCGGCAACGGAGGAATGAGCAGGGGTGTGGCCGGGCTTTCATTCTCACCTTTTTCCGATCTTGCTGTTGGGGCGTCTTTCAACTACTTGTTCGGGTTGATCGACCGAACCACGACCTTCAGCCCAGTCTACAGACCGGTTTACGCCGGCGGGATGATAACAAAGTCGACGTCAATGCGCGGCATGAACGTGACTGCCGGTGCGATGT
>DPLS01000058.1:5666-6426 GCA_003541875.1 Bacteroidota bacterium
TCAATGCGCGGCATAAACGTGACTGCCGGTGCGATGTTCAATGGCTTCGGAAGAATTGCCGAATCTCTGCAGCCCTTCTCGCTTGGCCTGGTTGTCAATACCGAGGGAAATCTGAAGACAGAACAACAAACCAGATTTGATTACCTGACTGAGGCTGACACTCTCCCAGCCACCAATGGACGAATGACAATACCTCTGGCCTATGGCGTCGGCCTGGCATACCAGGCGGGTGACCGCTACTTGATCGCAGCAGATTACTATGCTCAACAATGGGGCAGCGCCAGCTTCGACGGCATTGAGCCAACAACGCTACGCGACTCGTACAGGATAGGACTTGGTGGAGAACTTCTCCCCGAACGAGACGCCACAGGCTGGTTTGCAAGGCTCGTGTATAGACTCGGGTTCTACTACAATTCCACCTACTACAAGATTGAAGGCGAACCGATCAATGAATGGGGCATCACAGGCGGCATTGCGATTCCGCTTTTTGGCGATGCACGACTCAACACGGCATTCGAATACGCGAAACGCGGCACAACAAGCAGTGGTTTGGTCAAAGACAAGATTTTTAGAATGACAATTTCGGTAATGCTCAGCGAGCCCTGGTTCCAGCGATACGAGGAAGACTAGGCAACAGTGCAACCGTTCCAGGCATCTCTCCATCCTTCCAGCCTTGCTGAAGCAACTGATCAACTTCTCTATTCACCATAGAGTCTCATCCAATGAACCATCTTAGGCAATCCGATCCTGAAGTCTTCAC
>DPLS01000058.1:6686-6813 GCA_003541875.1 Bacteroidota bacterium
GCAGTGAAGAATGAAATCCATCGACAGAATACCAAGCTCGAACTCATCGCGTCGGAGAATTTCGTTAGCCTCTCGGTGTTAGAGGCAGTGGGCTCGCCTCTAACGAACAAGTACGCCGAGGGATATC
>DPLS01000058.1:7021-11196 GCA_003541875.1 Bacteroidota bacterium
GTCCTGGAGGCGCAGGGCTCGGTCTTCACGAACAAGTACGCCGAGGGATATCCGGGCAAGCGCTACTACGGAGGCTGTGAGTTCGTCGATGTTGCTGAAGACCTCGCCCGTGACCGCGTCAAGCAGCTCTTTGGAGCAGCGTACGCCAACGTGCAACCACACTCGGGTTCACAGGCAAACATGGCGGTGTACTTCACCTTCGTGAAGCCCGGTGATAAACTCATGGGGATGAATCTTTCGCACGGAGGACATCTCACACACGGCTCACCTGTGAACTTCTCGGGACAGTTCTACAACTTCGTCGCGTACGGAGTGAAGAAGGAGACGGGATACATTGACTACAACGAAGTTGAGGATGTCGCCAAACGGGAAAAGCCAAAAATGATCACCGTCGGCGCCAGCGCCTACTCACGGAACATCGACTACAAGATCTTCCGCCAGATTGCTGACGGGATCGGCGCATTTCTCTTCGCCGACATTGCACACCCCGCCGGACTTATCGCCAAGAAACTCCTCAACGATCCCATTCCGCATTGCCACGTGGTCACATCAACCACACACAAAACCCTGCGGGGACCACGAGGTGGATTGATTCTCATGGGGAAGGACTTCGACAACCCCTTCGGGCTTGTTGCTCCCAAATCGGGGAGAACAAAGAGAATGTCGGAGTTGATTGACTCGATGGTCATTCCCGGAATCCAAGGGGGACCACTGATGCACGTCATCACCGGAAAGGCTGTGGCATTCAAGGAAGCATTGCAGCCAGAATTCGAGACGTATGGGAAGCAGGTGATCAAGAATGCACAAGCGCTCGCGAAGAAACTCGTTTCGCTCGGCTACTATACTATCTCTGGCGGCACAGACAACCACCTGATGCTCGTCGATCTGCGTAGCAAAAACGTAACGGGCAAAGATGCACAGGAGGCTCTCGACGAAGCCGGCATTACCGTCAACAAAAACGCCGTCCCATTTGACGACAAGAGTCCGCTCATCACCAGCGGAATTCGCATCGGCACGCCCGCACTGACCACGCGCGGGATGAAGGAAGCAGAGATGGAATATGTAGGCGAACTCATCAATGAGGTCATAACCAACATTGGGAAGAAGGAAGTGTATGCTTCTGTGGCGAAGAAAGTTGAAGACCTGTGTCGGAGATTCCCCTTGTATCCGGAACTGCAACAATAGCACAAACACTGGATCGCGAAACCGTGGCTGACGAATCCACTACACCCAACGACACAACTGCCAAGACAGGTGAGAAGGAAATGTCTTTCCTCGATCACCTCGAGGAACTGCGCTGGCGCATCATCAAGGCGGCCCTGGGTGTCGTCGTGGGTGGAGCTATTTGTTGGTATTTTATCGATTGGATTATGGAGGTCGCACTGCTCGGTCCGGTGGTACGGCTGAACGCCAGTCTCACGCCACCCCAGCAACCAATCCATCTTCAAAATCTCAAACCGTTCGGGCAACTATTCCTCTACATGCAGGTCGCCATCATCGGGGGCATCATCCTCAGCGTGCCGAACATTCTCTACCAGCTCTGGGCTTTCGTTGCGCCGGGTTTGATGCCGAAGGAGCGAAGGTACATCAAGTGGATCGTGTTCTTCTCGTCGTTCTGTTTCCTGTCAGGAATTGCCTTCTCATATTTTGTCATGTTGCCGGCAGCGCTCACCTTCTTCGCCGGCTTCGGCACACCGCAGATTGCGAACAACATCGCAATTGGCGAGTACATGAGTTTCATCATCAGCGTGATGCTGGCCGCCGGCGTGGTCTTCGAGCTGCCGATGGTCTCCTGGTTCCTCTCGCAACTCGGGATACTCACGCCCGCATTCATGCGGCACTATCGGCGACACGCGATCGTTGTGATTTTCGTCCTCGCGGCCGTGCTGACACCCGGTACAGATCCCGTAAGTCAAGTACTGCTCGCAATTCCCCTCGTCTTGCTGTATGAGATCAGTATTGGGATCTCTGCACTCGCATGGAAGGGGAAGCGAAAGAAAGAACAAGAGAATCCCTAACTTTGAGTGTTGCTTTGGACCTGAAAGAGATTGCCCGACCGATAGAACATCACATTGAAGCGTTCGACAAAGTCTTCGACCAATCGATCAAGTCGAAGATTGGGCTGGTCGACCTAGTGACCAAGTACATCGTACGACAAAAAGGGAAGAAAGTCCGGCCAATCCTTGTGCTTCTTTCGGCGGAACTCTGCGGCGGTGTGAACCCGAAAACACACCGTGGAGCGGCCCTCGTCGAAATCCTTCACACTGCCACACTCATCCACGATGACGTGGTTGACGATGCTGATACGCGCCGGGGTATCGCATCGATCAATGCAGTATGGAAGAACAAGATCGCAGTGTTGATGGGCGATTTTCTCCTCGCCAAGGGACTGCTGCTTTCTCTAGATCATGATGATTTCCGATTTCTAAAAATCACATCTACATCAGTTCGACGGATGAGTGAGGGAGAGATCCATCAGATACAGAAGAGCCGCCAGCTGGACATGGATGAGGAAACATATCTCAAGATTATCGGCGACAAGACTGCCTCCCTCCTCTCGACCTGTTGCGAGATCGGAGCAACGAGTTCGTCGGACGACCCTGAGAAGCATCGGCTGCTAAGGGAGTACGGCGAGAATGTTGGCCTTGCATTCCAGATCCGCGACGACCTGCTGGACTATGTTGGAAGGAAGAGCATCACCGGCAAACCAACAGGACTGGACCTCAGCGAGAAGAAACTGACACTACCGCTCATTCACTCCTTCACGCAAGCGCCTAAGAAAGAAGGGAAGGAAATCCTCTCGATGATCAAGTCGGGTGGAAAGAAGCTGAAGGTGACCGAGATTGTCGAGTTCGTCACCCGGTACGGCGGACTTGAATACGCCGCCAGTCGAGCAGTACACTACGCGTCAGAGGCGAAAGCCAACATCAGCACATTCCCCGACTCACCCTCGAAAAGATCACTCATTGCTTTCGCGGATTTCGTCATACAACGGGAGAAATAGCCTCGTCCACACTCTGAAGCAAGATCAACGGCAAAGGGTCGGGGTCTCGGCAGTTTTGGAGATGCACAACACCTTCATTGCATCTGCCGCCGAATGTGCGTATCTTGATACAAGTTCATCGGCTATTCACTGTTCATTGGAACCTATCTATTGCTCTCGACTTCGACCGCTCGCGCGCCGTCATCACTCCTTTCCAAGCTGGAAGTTCTCTCTGATCTCGAATCCGTTGTCAAGGAATTTGTTGATAAGCACCAATTGAAGCGTGAGCTGTGGTTCCCTTCCGAGTTCCTGCCGGCCGGCGAGAAAGACCTTGACGACAAAATGATCTCAGAGTTGCGCGCACGAGCCCGCGGGATATCGGACAGCGTCCGCGTCGCAATAACGATCAACATCGTCACAGAAGAAGGTCTCCCCCACTTCCACCGTCTCATTGCCCAGCATCTCGGCACAACAACATTCTGGAGCCAGTGGAACAAGCTTTGGACTGCCGAGGAAGACCGGCACGGAAACATCCTGCGTGATTACATCCGCGACTCCCGATTGCTGAACTTCCAAGCTCTTGAAGGAATCCAGTTCGAGTATCTTCGATCCGGGTTTGAGCCTCAGTGGACTGGCGATCCGTACAAGCTCTTCATCTATACCTCTTGCCAGGAGAAGGCAACCCAGATATCGCACGCCAACACCGGCAAACTCGTTGCCGACCGGGAGCCGCTGCTCCTTGCGATCACCCAAAAGATTGCCCAGGATGAGGCCAAACACTACGCATTCTACTTGAATGTGTTCAAAGAGATTCTTGCCCGAGATCCGAACGCTGCCCTTGAGGCGGCGTCCTTTATTATGCCAAGCATCGACATGCCCGGAATCTCCATTGCCAACTTCAACGACTATGCCGACGTCATTCGACGGGCTGGTATCTACGGGTTACGCGACTATAAGAAAATCGTCGAGCAGTTGATTGCGGCGTGGAGCATTGACGTGATGACGTATCTTGATGAGGTGGGAAGAAAGGCACAGGAAAAGATCATGTCGATTCCGGAGAGGCTGGAGTCCGTGGCCCAGTACATTGAGCAACGGAGCAAAGCAAAGAGCTTCAGGTTCGATGTTGTGTACGGAAGGATTCTGGAGATGGCGTAGCTGTCAATCAATGAGCCATCGATGCGCAACAGGGATG
>DPLS01000058.1:11521-12550 GCA_003541875.1 Bacteroidota bacterium
GTCAGGACGGGACACTTCGCCAGTCGCACAATGCGCATCGCAGTGCTGCCGAACAGAATCTGCTCAACACCGGTGTGGCCATGCGAGGCAACGACAATCAGATCGACCTTCTGTTCGCCCGCCTCAGCGAGGATTTCCTGATGAGGTTTTCCTGTGCGGACCGTTGATGTTGCTTTGACGCGTCCCCCAACCTCGCGATCGATCAGACCCTTCAACTCTTCAAAGCCGCGATCCCGCAGCTCCTCTTCTACTCCAGGCATCACCACCTGCCCGAAACCGAGATCGGCGGGATACACCGTGGGCTCCACAACGTAAATCAGATGAAGCGATGCACCGAACTGCTCGGCAATCGGAACGGCATACCGCAGTGCGTTCTTGGAATGGACGGAGAAATCGACCGGAACAAGAATTCGTTGGATGGGAAAAGAGGTGGTGGAAGGAGAAACAGTTACCAACGGTTCAACCTTCTTCACCGCTGAACTGCGAGAAGGGGTACGCTTACTCTTCTTGGTACGGACAGTGGTCTTTTTCTTCATAAGACACCTCCCGCTTGAATTGTGGAACGCAGGTCGCCCTGCAATCGACAACCTGCATTCCGAACTCTCATCAGTCGTTGTAAACGAATTTTAGCCAGTTGTGCTTGTCGTTTCCGTTTTTTACGACATCGAAGAACATCTTCTGAAACTTCAAAGTAACAGGGCCGGGCTTGCCATTGGCAACCTGGATCTTGTCAACGGAGCGAATCGGCGTGATTTCCGCGGCGGTGCCTGTGAAGAAAAGCTCGTCGGCGACGTAGACCATTTCACGCGGGAGGTTCGTTTCCCGCACTTCGTGGCCCGCCTGCTTCGCAAACTGCATGATCGTTGCTCTGGTGACTCCAGGCAGCAACGAAGATGACAGCGGTGGAGTATAGACCACGTCATCCTTCACTGCAAACAGGTTTTCGCCGGTCCCTTCACTGAGGTTGCCGCTCACATCAAGCGCAATTGCTTCCGAGAATCCCGCCTTCACCGCTTCGATTTTCATGAG
>DPLS01000282.1 GCA_003541875.1 Bacteroidota bacterium
TTCAGGACGAGAAGCGTCCGATTGGTTCCTTCATCTTCCTTGGCAGTACCGGAGTCGGGAAAACTGAGCTTGCCAAGGCGCTTGCGGAGTTCCTCTTCAATGACGATGCGGCAATCGTCCGTATCGACATGAGTGAGTACATGGAGAAGTTCTCGGTCTCGCGGCTCATCGGGGCGCCTCCCGGATATGTCGGCTATGATGAGGGGGGCCAGCTGACGGAAGCTGTACGCCGAAAGCCTTATTCCGTTGTATTGTTGGACGAGATAGAGAAAGCGCATCCAGAGGTCTTCAATGTTCTCTTGCAGCTTCTTGATGAAGGCCGATTGACAGACAGCAAGGGTCATACGGTTGACTTCAGAAATACGATCGTGATTATGACGTCGAACCTTGGCTCGCAGCTCATTCGTGAGAAAGTGACTGCAGAGTTCAAGGAGGGTGCACGTTGGGACGAGGTGTTCAGCGAGCTCAGAACGGAACTCCTGCAATTGCTCCAACGGACGATCAGACCGGAGTTCCTCAACCGCGTCGATGAGATCATCGTCTTCAAGCCACTCTCTGAAAATGACATTCGCCAGATCGTTACGATTCAGTTGCGTCGTGTTGAAGAATTGGTGGAGAAGCGGGGAATCAGGATCGAGGTAACAGAAGAGGCCAAGGACTGGCTGGCGAAGCTGGGCTATGACCCGACCTACGGGGCGCGTCCACTGAAACGAGTGATCCAAAAGCACATAGTCAACGTGCTGTCACAACGGATACTCGAAGGTGGTTTTGAAGAAGGGGACACGGTGGAGGTCGGGCTTGACCAGAGAGGGTTGATTGATTTCGTAAAGAAGGTTACTGACGAAGTAGTACGATGAGTGGTTAACCCCGTACTACTACGGGGATTTTGGGTCATTTCTTTCTGTCCTCCAGTTGTGATGTCGTGAGTATGCCACATCACACGCGCGATTTTTGCATTGCTTAGACATTTTCCGTTCGCTACATTTTGGTGTGAAACTCCCTGAGCAAAACCTGAACGGATAACGAAATGATTTCCTTGGTGGTACACGGTGGCGCATGGGATATTCCAGATGATTTGGTTGATGCACATAAAGCAGGTGTCCAGGCGGCCCTGAAGGCCGGGTGGGCGATACTGAGCAAGGGGGGAACCGCAGTAGATGCTGTGGAAAGAGCGATCATGGTGATGGAGGATGATGAGACGTTTGATGCCGGAACCGGCTCATTCATCAACATGGCGGGTGAGGTGGAACTTGATGCAAGCATAATGAGCGGGAAGAAGTTTCAGGCGGGAGCAGTGGCTTCGGTGCAGCACGTGAAGAACCCGATCAGTCTTGCTCGCAAGATCATGGAAGGGAATGAGCACATCCTGCTTGTCGGGATGGGCGCCACTCGGTTCGCAAAAGAACATGGTATCAAGACCTGCAGTCAGGATGACCTGATAACGAACCGCGAGCTTGATCGATGGCGCGAAATCCAGGGAAGGAAGAACTTCATCACCAAAGACGCGTTCCGTCGGAAGAAGGTTCCTGTCGATACTGTCGGTGCTGTTGCCATCGACAACCATGGCAATGTCGCATCCGGAGCTTCCACCGGTGGTACGCCAAATAAGTACCCGGGTCGGGTTGGCGATTCTCCACTTATCGGGTGCGGGACGTACGCTGACAATGAGATTGGTGGCGTGTCGACCTCTGGTTGGGGTGAGTCGTTGATCAAAGTGGTGATGGCAAAGACGGTCATCGATCTGATGGATCACAATGGTGGAGATCCCGAACAGGCCGCAGAGGACGGGTTGAAGATTCTTGTGCGCAAGACCGAGGGGTATGGCGGCATCATAGCGGTCAACAACAAGGGACGCATTGGCATTGCGTTCAATACTCCCCGCATGGCCCGAGCGTATGTCACATCTGAAATGCGCGCTCCATTTGCTGCAACCTGAATTTCGCTATTGAATTTGAATCGGTCTGGCTCTAGATTAGAGTCAGACCTTTTTTGTTTTCTCTATGAAACGATCCTCTCTAATTGGCCATATAATTGAATTGCACGACGCAATCTGCAGCAGCAAACTGCCAGCCGATATCATCATAAAGGAGTTCTTCAAGTCGCGGCACTACCTAGGTGCAAAAGATCGTCGGTTCATCAGCGAAGTGGTGTACGGACTTGTCCGCAACTACAAACTCATCCAGGCCTACGCAGCCGAATCCGCTCGAACAATTGGTGTAGTGACCTTTCCGCGGAATGTACCTTCCATACTGCTCATTGGGGTGTACTTCGCAAGGATTATGAAAGAGAGTCCTGACGCGATGCTCCCTGATATCTCGGGGCTTTGGCGCGTCTATTTGCCGGAGATCGACTGCAGGAGGTTTCTTGAGAGTGCGACATCGGCCTTGCTCCCAGCCGCGATTGAGAACGATCCTCTGAAGAGCATTGCCACTCGGTTCTCGATGCCTGAGGTGATCGTTCGGGAGTGGATAGAGCGATACGGAAACGCTGAGGCGGAAAGTCTTTGTGCCTCGCTGAACTCCCCTGCACCCATAACGATACGGGTCAACACGCTTGCCACAACAGTCGCGCAGTGTCGGGCAACTCTCAAGGATGAGGGTATTGAGCCTGAGCCAACAACTCTCTCCCCGTTCGGGCTGAAACTTGAGAAGCGAGTGAACACGCAGGCGCTCGCATCATTCAAGCGGGGATACTTCGAGATGCAGGATGAAGGCAGTCAACTGCTTTCGATGCTCGTGGGTGCAGTTCCCGGTGCCACGATTGTGGATGCATGTGCAGGTGGAGGAGGTAAGACTCTTCATCTTGGCGCGTTGATGAACAACATGGGAACGCTGATTGCGATTGACGTAGACAAACGGCGGCTCGACAACATTCGCGAGCGCGTGCGGCGTGCCGGTGTTTCAATTGCAGATATCCTTCTTGCCGACCGCGACCAGGACGCTATCCACAATTGGACGGGAAAGGCCAATGCCGTTCTTATTGACGCTCCATGCACAGGTGTTGGCACGTTCCGGCGCAATCCCGGCGCAAAACTCACCTTCACAGACGATTTTGTTGATGCAGTTGCGAAGACGCAACGCGAAGTGCTTGAACGATACTCTCCTCTCGTCAAACCCGGTGGCAGACTTGTCTACTCAACGTGTACGTTGCTCAAAAAGGAAAACGAAGACCAGGTGTCGTGGTTTCTCTCGGAACATCATGACTTCGAGTTGGTGTCTGCCCCCGAGATGTTGACTGAGCAAGGAATTCGTGTTGAGTCAGGAACTCCATTTCTCTCGTTGCTTCCTCATAGAACGACCACCGATGGGTTCTTCGCTGCGGTGATGGTGCGTCGCGAGTTCGTTGATTCTTAGGACACATTTGGCTACCTTTTGTCGCATCATAATCTAATCAGGAGTACAAGGATGAAAACCGTTGGACAAGCATTTGTTATTCTCTCTCTTTTGTTAGCCGGATGTAGCAAGCCGCCCGCCGAAGAATACATGAAGAAAGCGGAAGAGGCGGAAAAGGGTGGTCTCTGGTCTGTTGCACTCGAACAGTACCAGAACCTCGTCAAGGACCACCCCGGAAGTGTGTTGGCAGAAACGGCTGTGTTCAACATGGCCGCCATTCAACAGAACAACCTGCAGAACTTTCAGGCTGCGGTTGACGGATACAAGCAATTCGTTGAGACATTTCCGGAGGCAAAGAAAGCTTCAACCGCGCTCTTCCTCGTTGGCTTCCTTTACCATAATGAGCTGAAGAACTTGGATAGCGCAAAAGTCTTCTATGAGAAGTTCCTCGCGAAGTATCCTGACAACGAGATGGCTACTTCAGCGCAATTTGAATTGCAGAATCTGGGCAAATCGCCGGACGAGATTCTCCCCAAGCCTGCCGTTGCCGAAGCGCCACCCGCGAAGCCGAGCAAGAAAGCCACCCCGCCAAAGAAGCACTGAGTGTCTGACGCATACCGTCAATATCTTGAGCCGCACGTTGTCTCCAAGTTGGCAAACATGGAGCTTCGTGCTCGACTTGTCGTCGAAGGGTTCATTACGGGTTTGCACAAGAGTCCCTACCATGGTTTCAGCGTGGAGTTCGCCGAGCATCGTCCGTACATGCCCGGAGACGAAATAAAGCACGTCGACTGGAAGATCTACGGCAAGACGGACCGTTACTACATCAAGCAGTACGAAGAAGAGACAAACCTCAAAGCATACATCGTTCTTGATGCCAGCCGGTCTATGGCGTATGCTTCGGAAGGGAACATGCCGAAGATTCAGTACGCCTCTTTTCTCGTGGCAGCGCTTTCCTATATGATGATCAAGCAACAGGATGCTGTGGGACTCGCCTTGTATGACGAACGGATCACCACATATCTCCCTCCACATGCGACGAAGGGTTATCTCCGACAAATTTTGATCGAGCTTGAAAAGGTTCGAGCCAGCAACAAGACCGGTGGCGGGAAGTCGCTCCACCAGATTGCCGACCGGATCAAGCGCCGGGGACTTGTTGTCGTCGTCAGTGATCTTCTCGACAATCCCGATGAAATCATTGCGGCGCTGAAACACTTCCGGCATAAGAAGAACGAAGTCATCATCATGCATGTTCTCGATCCACTCGAACGAAGCTTTGCCTTCGACACTGATGCCGAGTTCAAGGACATGGAGACCGCAGAGCAGTTGATGACACAACCATGGCAGATCAGGCGCGCGTATCAGGAGACGATGGCCGCGTTTCTCGAGCGGTATAAGCGGGAATGTCGTGAGAATTACATTGACTATGTCTTGCTCGACACGGCAACGCCGTATGATGTGGCGCTGTTCCAGTATCTTAACAAGAGAGAGATGCTGGGGTAATCGTGTTCGATGCCACTGCATGCGCGTTGCTACGGTTTATCCGATGAACCTGGCTCGAGAGAAAATTCAGATGTCTTCTTGACTTTCCATGTGGTCTAAACTATATTCTTGCGTGAAGTAGGTTCGGAATGCTTCCTGCTTCTCCGGCTTTCAGTTAAGAACTCGTCCTGAGTCGTCGGGGCCGGCTAGTTCCTTTTCCCTGTTCCTTTCGATTTATTCTGTTTCCCACCACCGCTATTCAGGTTCTGGCGTCAATGGAGGATTCTCTGTGAAGAGATCGCTTCGTCAATCAGGACTACTATTCACGATTTCACCTGCCACTTCAAGAAAGAGGGTGTGTAAAATGTCCTTGGTAAAGAGGTTGACGTTGCTTCTGCTGTTTGCAGCGTGGCAGGCTTTTCCCCAACGACAGGACAGTTGCAATCTCAGTTGGAGTTCACCGCAGCAGGTTTCGCTGGACACGGTTGAGGTGGTTCTAACCCGGATCCTTCGGAACGGCTCCTCGTTGTTCGTTATGTGGCAACAGTACATTGCATCGGGGATAGCATGCGCCCGCAGCACGGACGGCGGCGTGACGTGGTCTGCACCACATGTGCTGATTCCTCCTGGTAATGGTAATGTTCTGGCCGATGTATCTGTCGCTGGTCAGGGGTCCTGGATCTACCTGTCATGGACGGGTTGTGAGCCTTGTTCACCAAGTCCTGCGTACCATGTTCGCTTTCAAAGAAGCTCTGATTTCGGGGAAACTTGGTTCCCAATACAATTCCTTGGCCCCAGCAACCAGGGAAGGATTGCAACGCTTGGCGATAATGTGTTCCTCAACCTTCAGGATAGTACCTACCAGTCGCGCTTCTTGCGTTCAGCCGACAATGGAGCAATTTTCAGCCTCCTCCCCGGCATTCCCCCATTACTTGGCACTACTCTTTTCGAGGCATTCGTTGCTTCTCCTTCAGGTCTGCACGGTTTGACGACAAATCCACCGGCTCCAAGTGGGAGACCTGAAACACGATACTATCGCAGCACAGATTTTGGGCTCACGTGGGAGGACAGTCGCTTCCTCTCGACGCTCGATAACGCGGGATCGCTAGTCCGGCATATGGCCGCAGTCGGTGACACGATCTATGCGGCGTGGGTGGATGGCAAATACGGTGGGTTTCTGTTCACCGGTACAGTGCTCTTGCGGCGCAGTCTCAATGGCGGCAACACATTCGGAGCGGAACAGATCCTATCAGGGAACACAGCTTGGAACTATCGCGTAAATGCCCGCGAGAATGTTGTCGGGGTGGTCTGGGATACGGATGAAGATGGCAGCTTCCGGTACTCTCATGTCTATTATGCGATCAGCAACAACTACGGGGAGACATTTTGCGGACCGGATCGGGTTGAAAACACCTTGTTCACTTCGCAGTGGCCGGATATTGCTGTCGGGACGCGGACCTTCGTGTCGGCTGGGCGTAAGGATATCGACTCAGGAACTACCCGGACAGTATTTGTGGTGCATTCCGATCTTCCAACTCAGGTCAACAACCAAGCAGTTGACCCCTCCACTGGCTTTACCTTGAGCCAGCCATATCCCAACCCATTCAATGGAGAGACGCAGCTGTCGTTCAGTCTTTCCGGGACCTCGCGGGTGCATTTGGAAGTGTATGATGTTGTAGGCCGGCTGATAGCCACCGTTGTCGACGGACAATGCGGACCAGGCCGTTACACAGTCTCATGGGAACCTGGAACAGCAAGCTCCGGTGTGTATTTCGCAACGCTCCGTGCTTCCAGCTTAACCATCCAAAAAAAACTCTTGC
>DPLS01000215.1:0-6123 GCA_003541875.1 Bacteroidota bacterium
TACTCTCTCTCTCCGGAACGTTGTCCAGGCTTGAAAAGGGGGAGATCAAAGAGGCTCTGAAAAATATTTATCGCCGCTCGCTGTTGAACGATGCTCGACATGCCGATCTCGCCATCGTGTATTCGGAATTTGTGAGAAACGTCCTTCACGCTAGTCACGGCATCAGTGCTCAAGTATTGTATCCGGCAATCGATGACTTTGCGGAAAGCACAACAAAAGAGAATGTCATCCTGAGCGTCGGGAGGGTCTTCAGGGGGTTATACAACGACAAGCGATATGACTTCATGATCGAGGCGTTCAAGAAACTCCGCGAGCGCTTGCCTCACAAAGCGTGGACCTATCATCTTGTTGGCAGCTGCGGATCTGATTTTGAATCGCAACGCTATCTGGAAGAGCTGCGCACTGCGGCAACCGGACACCCGATCTACTTTCATGTAAACACCTCGTATGAAGAACTTCGTCGACACTACAACCAGGCAGAGATCCTCTGGCACGCGGCAGGATATGGTGTAGACGAGGCGCGTTACCCCGAACGGACCGAACACTTTGGCATGTCCACCGTTGAGGCAATGTCCGCCGGATGTGTTCCGGTTGTTGTCAACAAAGGTGGCCAAAAAGAAATTGTTTCTCATGGCAAATCGGGGTATCTTTGGAACACGCTGGATGAGTTGATCGAGCACACCGCCTCACTAGTAAGTGACGCTAACCGGCGAGAGACGAGGCGTATTCATGCCCGTCAACGATCCCACGACTTCGGTCGCCAGCAGTTCTCCAGCAGACTCATCTCTCTTTTCAACCAACTAGACACAGACTGACATGGCAAAACCCAGGAAGACGGCCGCCAAACAGGAGCAGAAGACTGCGTCCTTTTTCTCGTCTCTATCACCGACAAAACAAGACCTGCTCTGCATCGGGTTCCTTTATCTCATTACACTTGTACTGTTTCGAGGAATCATTTTCGACAATGCCGCTTTCGCCGACGCGGGTGACACCGTCACGGCTCTGAGCTATGCACATGCCGGTGATCAGATCAAAGAGGCGGAAGGGGTTGATGTACTGTGGATGCCGTACTTCTTTAGTGGTATGCCTACATTCGGCAACGTCGCCTACTCACCACACAATGTGAACTATCTTGGCACTGCGATCGTGAAGGTTCTCAACCTGCTCTATCTCAACGCCAAGTGGGGATGGATTATCGTGCACTATCTGCTGGGCGGAGTATTCATGTTCTTCCTGATGCGCACTTGGAAATTCTCACGCTCCGTGGCGCTGCTCGCCGCCATCGCCTTCATGCTGACTCCAAATGCCATCGGACTCGCGGGAGAGGGCCACGGATCAAAGCTCATGGCATTGATGTACCTCCCGGCCATTTTCCTCCTGAGTCACCTCCTCTTCGAACGACGGGACCTACTTAGCTTTGGACTCTTTTCCGCAGCCATCGGCACATTACTGCTCACCAACCACATGCAGATTGTTTATTACGTCCTCCTGGTCATCGGCTTGTATTCGCTCTACAAACTCGTTTGGGAATTCAGAAGCGACAAACTGATCGCTGCAAAAAGGTCGGCCTTGTTTGTCGGGGCAATAATCATAGGCCTGTGTATTTCATCCTACATCTATCTATCGGTGTATGAATATTCGACATTCTCAATCCGCGGTGGGGGGACGGCAGGATCAACAGGCGGACTTACATATGACTATGCAACTAACTGGTCATGGAATCCATGGGAGACCATCATTTATCTCGTCCCCTCGTTTTTTGGTTTCTCAAGTCAATATCCATCCACATGGCAGGGACAAACGAATGTTTCTCTTCCCCTCTATTGGGGTGATATGCCATTCCATACCTCCACAGAGTACATCGGTATCATACCCATCCTGCTTGCTGCAATCGCACTTGTGTACAAGCGCAACAGGGTAACCATCTTTTTCGGAGTGCTCACTCTCGTGATCTTTCTTGTGTCGCTCGGGAAGTACTTCCCTGTTTTCTACAACGTGCTCTTCCACTATCTGCCCCTCTTCAACAAGTTCCGCATTCCTTCAATGATCCTCCACCTCGTGCCGTTCACGGTCGGCATTCTCGCCGCATATGGCCTGACGTTCCTGCTCGAGGTCCACGACACAGCCAAGATCGAGAAGCTGAAGAGGGCTCTTCTCTATGTTTCTGGCGGACTCGCGGCACTGATGATCATCGGGTTCCTGTTCAAGTCTTCGGTCTACCAAACTCTTTCGGGTTCCTGGTTCGTGAAGGAGGACGAGAACTATGGCGAGCAGACTAGGCAGCTGATTGCAGCATTCAAACCGCTCCGTTTTGATCTCCTGTGGACAGACTACCTCAAATTCGTTTTCATCTTCGTGGCCTCGGCGGGAGCCATCATCGCATTCCTTGACAAGAAGATCCGGACAGGAGGATTGAGTGCAATACTGATCGGCATATTGCTGATTGATCTGATTATCATCGATGTAAAGTTCATCAACCCCAAGCCCAGCCAGGGGCTTGAGGAGAACTTCCAGCCCGATGCAACAATCGCGTTTCTGAAGCAGCAGTCTGGACTGTTCCGCGTCTTCCCCGTCGGGGGAAATCTCTTCATGGACAATACTTTCGCCTATCACGGCATAACATCCGTGGGTGGGTACAGTCCGGCAAAATTGAAGATCTACCAGACCATGCTTGACTCCTGCATGTACAAGGGTGCCGACCCGTCGTTTCCAATTAACATGAACATGGTGAACATGCTGAATGTGAAGTACCTTGTTCTGGATGGCCAGCTTCCGGAGGGCCGATTCTCTCTGGCGAACATCGATCAGGGACGTAAGCGACTAACCTATCTGAATCCTGCAGCACTGCCACGCACGTTCTTTGTAAAGAAGGCGGCGGTTGCAGCCAACCAAACCATGGTTTTTGCAGAATTGAATTCCCCCCAGTTTGATGCTGCAACGACGGCTGTAGTTGAAAAGCCCTTGCCTCAGGAGCTTACTTCGCCCGACAGCACCTCGGCTGAGATAGCAGAGTACAAATCGAGAGAGATCGCGATCAAAGCATATACATCGTCTCCCGGATTGCTTGTGCTCAGCGAAGTGTATTACCCTGCCGGATGGAAAGCGTACATTGATGGAACCGAAACGGAGATCTACAAAACAAACTACATCCTGCGTTCAGTCATCGTTCCCAAAGGCGGGCATACAGTTACGTTCAAGTTCGATCCGCCATTGTATAACATAGGATGGAACTTGTCGCGCGCGGCGTGGGGTGCAACACTCCTGTGCATTCTCATCGGTCTTTGGCAAACACCGGCAATACGCGCCAGATTCGGTGGGAAGAGACCGGAGCAGGCGACACCGGCGCACGGTTGACAATGTGCTCCCCCTTGGCTATATTTCAAGTGCTCCAGATGGAATCAATTTGCTAACCCTACTCTAAAGGAGAAACTCCCACATGGCGGACATGTCATTAGATGCTCTTGGGATGGTGGAAACCAAAGGACTCGTCGGCTCCATTGAAGCTGCCGACGCCATGGTGAAAGCGGCACGCGTAACACTCATTGGCAAGGAAGTGATCGGCGGCGGCTATGTAACCGTCATGGTACGGGGAGATGTTGGCGCGGTGAAGGCTGCAACGGATGCTGGCGCGGCTGCCGCACAGCGTGTCGGCGAGCTTGTTTCGGTCCACGTTATCCCACGTCCGCATGCCGACGTGGAAATGATTCTTCCGAAGCGTCCTGCTGCAAAGTAACAGTTCTTCTCAAGCTGTGTCCCGATATATTACCCCGCGAGACATCGGGACACGGCTTCTTCAAGGTAATGCCTCATG
Organism: Bacteroidota bacterium; assembly: GCA_003541875.1. Classification (GTDB taxonomy): domain Bacteria; phylum Bacteroidota; class Ignavibacteria; order UBA10030; family UBA6906; genus UBA11986. Next base: position 3,812 of record DPLS01000215.1, read on the forward strand.
GAGATGCTCGAATACGCGTTAGGATTGGTTGAGACGCGCGGTCTCATCGGCTCGATCGAAGCCGCGGACGTCATGGTGAAGACCGCCAACGTGCACATTCTCGGTACCGAGTACATCCGCAATGGCCTAGTCACCGTAAAGATTGTCGGTGAAGTGGCTGCAGTCAAGGCGGCGGTGGATGCAGCTAGTGCCGCTGCCGCGCGGGTCGGGCAGGTCGTCTCAACACACGTCATCCCTCGTCCGGCAGCAGATGTTGAGATGATCTTGAAGGTGGTTCAAAAGCCGGCTCCCGTGGAAGAGCCACCCAGGACAGAGAAGAAACCCAAGAAGGAGAAACCTCTCAAGACGGTTCCCGATCAAGAAACGCTGTTCGTCGCCGACTCCAGCCTTGCAGGCTACCAGAAAGAGCTTGAGACCATGACGGTGCCACAACTCAGAACTCGCGCGCGGAATGAAGGTGGCCTCGGCATTGCAGGACGACAGATTTCGAAAGCAAACAAGGAACAGCTCATCGCCGAGCTTCTCAAGAAGCGGTCGGGAGGCTGATTGTTCGTCTGTTGTCGGGTAACTCCATCGGTGGAAACTGATGGAGTTTTTTTGTGTAGAGACAAAGGAACAATGGAAAAGAAACGGTTCCATATCGTCGTCGCTACAATCCTCTTTGCCGTCTTCCTCTGGGTGTCTGTGAACATGAGCTACGAATACCAGAACGTGGTCTCGGTTCCCCTGCTCGTCGAGAACCTTCCCCAGGATCGAGCAATCGCCACACCTTTCCCAAGAACTATTCATGTGAAGCTTCGGGGCAATGGTTGGCAGAGTGCCGTCCTCCTGCTGGGCTCCGACCCTCAGTGCGTTATCGACATAGCTTCACTCTCATCGCGCAAACACTCCCTTACTCTCAACGATATCGTTGACAGGATGGCGATACCTCTGGGACTCAAACCCGTTGAGATGAGCCCCGAGTCGCTATTCCTCAGCTTCGACGCATACGCTCAAAAACGTGTGCCGGTGGCTCTTAACACAGATATCTCCTTTCGTACAGGCTACGGTAGAGTCGGTGACCCGACAGTAACTCCCGATAGTATCACCCTTGGTGGCGCAACGTCGGTGCTGGCCACTATTAACGAATGGCCAACTGTGTGCAATACCTTTACCGACGTGAAGGCGCCTATCGATGCCAATCTCTCGCTGGCCGATTCTGCGTCGCACTACCTGAAACTTTCTCCAGAGATGGTCAATGTGAGGATCAATGTTCAGCAGTATGCCGAAAGGACGATTACCGGGCTGTTGGTCGAGACGATGTCGGTGCCTCAGAGCAAGGAGGTTATCCTGATACCACCGAAGATTGACCTGATTGTGCGGGGGGGGGTCGAACAACTCGCGACCCTGGGGAATGACAGCTTCCACGTGTCGGTCGATTACGATGCCCTCCTGTATGACTCGACAGGCTACACAGAACCCGTAGTTCTCTCGCCGAAAGGAGTGCAACTCGTAGCCAAGAAGCCAGAGCATATGCAGTTCATTATCAGGACGAGGCTGTAGTTGAGACTGGGGATCGCTGACGACAAAACCCCGATCTAGAGTTTCTTATTGAAGAGGAAGCCATGAGGCTAACAGTAAACATCGATCACGTCGCCACTCTGCGGGAAGCCCGCGGCGGCGTTGAACCCGACCCGACCACCGCGGCCCACGCTTGCGAACTTGCTGGCGCGGAGGGGATCGTATGTCACCTTCGCGAGGATCGGCGCCACATCAACGATCGCGACCTGCGCTTGCTCCGCGAGACGGTAAAAACCAAGCTCGACCTTGAAATGGCGGCAACGGATGAGATTGTAAAGATAGCAATTGAGACCCTGCCAGAGCTCGCCACACTTGTGCCGGAAAAGCGTCAAGAGCTCACGACAGAAGGAGGGCTGGATGTTCGGGGACACAAGCACTACCTGCGCGACACTGTCAAAGAGTTACAGAAGCACGAGATAGAGGTGAGCCTGTTCGTCGATCCCGTACCGGAACAGATCGAGGCAGCACGCGAGATCGGGGCGGACAAGATAGAGATCCACACCGGAGAATATGCCAATTCCCGGAATGAGCGCGAACACGGAGAACGCTTTGAGATTGTCCGCAAAGCCGCAGAGCTCGCTGCAAAGCTCGGTCTTGGTGTTAACGCCGGACACGGATTGAACTACATAAACATCAAGTTGATCAGACAGATACCTCAGATCGGGGAAGTGAGTATCGGACATGCGCTGATTTCAAGAGCGGTGTTTGTCGGATTGGATCGGGCTGTGAGGGAAATGGTGGACCTCGTCAAA
>DPLS01000215.1:6458-11504 GCA_003541875.1 Bacteroidota bacterium
AGTTCCAGCTTCCTGATCTCATCTCTGAGCTGTGCTGCTTTCTCATAGTTCTCTTTTTCTATCGCCTCCTTAAGCTGCGAGTTGAGCTGTTCGAGCTTCGTCATCTTTGGGGCTGCAGCAGACGGCTTGGACTTCTCTTTCTTTCCGGAGGCGTTTGGTAATTGTTCTTCTTCCTCCTCCTCTTCGGGAAGGAATGCCGCTTCGTCCATTACCGCCGCAGACACGTAGATCTGAACACCGTAGCGAACCGCAAGAGCAATGGCATCGCTGGGACGGGAATCAATAAGCTGGCTGTCGATCGTCAGCTTGGCGTAGAATGTTCCCTCACGCAGTTCATCAATGATGATATCCGAGATCTCGGCGCCAAACGATGTAATGATATTCTTGATGAGATCGTGGGTCAGCGGTCGGGGAGGCTTGATGCCCTCCATCTCGAGTGCGATGGATTGAGCCTCGGCAGCACCGATTATGATGGGCAGTCTCCGGTTACCGTTGACCTCCTTCAGAATCAGTGCGTATGCGCCCCCGCTGGCGGGATTCGTTGAAAGACCGAGGATGTCTACTTGAACCTTATCCACTCCCTACTCCACTTTTACTTCCGAGTCCTGATCATCAGCTTCAGGACGGGGAACATGACAATCGTTTATTTGCCCAGTGCTGCCTTTAGTTGTGTCGTCAACTCCGGCAAAACGTCAAACACATCTCCTACAATTCCATAGTCGGCTATCTGAAAGATTGGTGCATCCTTGTCCTTGTTGATGGCAACGATGTACTTCGACGACGACATGCCGGCAAGATGCTGCACCGCTCCGGAAATCCCGCATGCAACGTACATCGTTGGGGAGACCGTCTTTCCTGTTTGCCCAACCTGTTCATCGTGAGGGCGCCACCCGGCATCAACTACCGCTCGTGATGCTCCAACGCCGGCTCCTAATACATCAGCGAGAGATTCTATAAGGTTAAAGTTTTCCGGGCCTTTCATTCCCCGTCCACCAGAGACAATGATATCGGCTTCAGTGACATCGGGGCGCCCAGCGGAAACTTTCACATCCTTCACAGTGCTCCCGAAATCGCTGGCATCAAGCACGACGCCGATCTTCTCCACTTTCGCCGAACCGTCTTGTCCCGCTCCAGCGGTGAACACGTTCGGACGAAGCGTAAACACCTTGCTCGCGGTTTTCACACGAACATCAATTAGCGCTTTGCCAGCATAGATGGGACGCGTGGCAACAATTTCTCCCGCTTCCACCTTCAACGCAACGCAATCGGCGGCAAGACCAGCTTCAAGCTTCACAGCAACGCGTGGCGCGAGATCCTTCCCCATCTGGCTGGCAGGAAGGAAAACATATTGGGAGCCTTCTTTTGTTGCCACAGCCGCAATCACTTTTGCGAATGCCGTGTTTGAATGTTGCGCAAGTTTTGCATCATCTACAACCACAACCCTGGATGCCCCATACCCTCCAAGTATTTCCGCAATTCCTTCTACACCGCTGCCAATCACGAGAGCAACACACTCGGCTCCGAGCTGGTCCGCGATCCCTCTCGCTGCTTTCACAGTTTCAAAGGAAGACTTCTTGAATTTGTTGTCACGCTGCTCAGCGAATGCGAGTATGTTCATTGGGATTCAATTCTCTTTCTGTGTGCAATATCTTGGCTATCGAAACTCGGGATGGCAAAATCTGTTCAGATCACCTTTGCCTCTTCGTGGAGAAGTCGGATGAGTTCTGGAACGGCAGACTTGTCTGTTCCGAGTATTTTCCCGGCACCCTTTGCGGGTGGCTTCCTCATCTGGACTGTTTCCACCCTCAACTCGCTCTGCGCCGCTGATTTCTCTTCGATTGGTTTGCTCTTCGCAGCCATAATACCCTTCAACGACGGGTACCGGGGCTCATTCAATCCTTTTTGAGCTAGAAAAACTGCAGGGAGCGTTGTTGCCACGACTTCGTGGCCCCCTTCAATCTCCCGTTCACACACCGCTTTGCCATCCTGAAGTTCCAACTTGACAACGACTGCAACGGAAGGCAAACCGAGCATTTCTGCAACCAGGGTTCCAACCTGAGCATCATCATAATCGATTGACTGCCTGCCGAAAAGGACCACGTCGGGATTTCGCTGCTTGATTTCCTCCGCAAGCCCAAACGCAACCCCAAACGAATCGCGCAGGCCATCATCCTTCAACAGAACAGCTTTGTCGACGCCCATGGCCAACGCCTTTCGAAGTGTTTCCTTGTGCGCATCGCTCCCCAGGGTTATGGCCACAACTTCGCCTTTGAATTTCTCACGCATTCTCAGACCTTCTTCAATGGCAATCTCGTCGTACGGGCTGAGCATAAAATTGACACCGGCTTTGTCGATGCTGAGGTTGTCAGATGCCACTTTGATTTTCGCTTCAGTATCAGGGACGTGGTTGACGCAAACGACGATGTTCATTGGTTCTTCCGTGTGAAAAGGATGTGTTGTACTAGGAGAAATATAGGGACTCGGGGGAAGAAATACAAGACACGATCTAGGGGGACACCTCACGCGAAATCGCGCCGAGATTGCTCGCGAGCGCCGAGGCGAAGACGCGTCCCTATCTCGCATTCGGAACATCGATCAGGAACGCAGAAAAACTTGAAGAGATGGATTGCGCCAAGCTGTTCAAGTGCCGATCTGAACATCAACTTCTCTTTCAACAATTGGCGATCCAACAATCTTGTGATGGAGTTCCCTTGCAGCAGCGGAAACGATTCAAGCATGTTGTGCGCATTCTCCCGTACCGCTTGATCTTTGAACAGGCGCGCATACAATAGCACCACGGGAAGAAGACCGTTGGCCACCAAATCATTGACCCGCTCGAGGCCAAGCGACACTCCGGTCGCCGCAGGTGGTTTATCAAGCCGATAGTGATGACGCCAGAATTCGTCCGGCTCGAAGCGAAATAGTTGGCGACACGACTCAAGACGCTGTTTTGATGAGAGCGCGTCGTTCTTGAAGAGCCCGACTACATTACGAAAGCCCTCCTCTGCAAAAAGGGCTGGCAGGAGGAAACACATTGAGGCAAGGCGCGCAGTTGGAAAGTTGCTCGGGCGGAGCCGAAAGAACAGCCAGTCGCCAGCTTGGAGCACACGACCTTTGTACAATTGACGAAGCTCTTTCCATTGCCGTTGTAGCGTACGCAGATAGACCCGGGCATGCTTGTTGGCAACCGTTCGCTCTGAGGGGAGCAGTCCGGCAGCGCCAAAGAGAAGAGCCATTACGGTGTCAGTACTGGAGAGACCGTTTTGCCGCAGCATGTTGAGCCGCATTGATTGCCCGAGCAGAAGGAATGGTTCCGTGTTCTTCGAGTATCCGAGTCCCTCCATAATTGCTTCGTACAACAGTTGTTCCCACAGCATCTTGTCGGCAAAATCCCGACGCCCGTATTCTTTTGTCGGCGGCGGGATTTCATCAGGACTGCCATAGTAGCGAGGATACGGCTCACGTATGATCAGCTTCTGTTCATCAACCAGCTCCTTGAGTCGCTCTTCATAGCGACGGATTTTCATCTCGATCCGTTCATGGGCAAGTCGCCGAATCCACGACCCAATGACATCCGCAGGGATACCATTGTTGAGCGTATGGCACGCAATGGTCTTCTGCTGTTCGCTTCGTTCATCAGAAATTGCCCGCATCCAGGTAGCCCGAAGGGTATCATCAAGATAGGGATGGAGAACCAGTAGCGGAAGGAATCGCTTGCTCGCGGTACGCGATGGAGGTGCGAGCGGATCGGCCGTCAGGACTACGTGGAGGATGACTTTGTTGTAGTGCTGATCAGACTGGTGCAGGTGGGATTCCCACTCCTGGGCATTCTGATGCAACTCGACATCACCATAGAATGTAATATTGCCGATACGAATCCGCGCTCCGGTGAAATCCGGCCCGCCATCGCTGTTCGGCGTTCCGGGAAGAAGAATCTCCACCTTACGGCCATCAGATGTGTGAAGATTCCCGGCGCCGAACCGCTGATGCTGCCAGACCTGACGGAGGAACCGTTCGGGGATATGAGGTGTGTTCATGAATGACCTCCCATTCATGACGAATGAAGAAAACAATGACAGGCGCTACGGTGGATCGAGCAACTTAGAAGTATCGGTCGCGGTACCTGTTCATCTCATTGCACAGGGAAGCAACCGAGGAGCGGGCGGCATCGGCAAAGTCCTGCCCGCTCGACGCATAAAGAACGCTCCGACTTACATTGATGACAGCCATCTTCCCACCGGCATCGCAGCCGTGTCGGATTGCTGACTTCACGTCGCCACCCTGCGCACCGATGCCGGGAATCAACAGAGGCATGCTGGGTACCAGTTGTCTTATCCGCTTCAATTGAACTGGGCGCGTTGCTCCGACAACAAGACCGACATTGTCGTTGTCGTTCCACTTCTTTGCCTTCGCGACCACGTGCTCGAACAGTGGCTTGCCTTTTGTTCTCATGTACTGAAAATCTTTCGCTCCCGGGTTTGAAGTGAGTGCCAGGACGAAGACACCCTTCTCCGGATCCTTTGCGAATGGTTGGACTGAATCCGCTCCCATATATGCATTGACTGTTGACGCGTCAAACTTGAACTCGCCTAAAAGAGACTGCGCGTACATTTCTGCAGTATTCCCGATGTCTCCACGTTTCGCATCGCCGATCGTAATAACGCCCTGTGGAATACTGGCAAGCACGCCGTGAAGAGTTGACCAACTCCGTTCTCCAAGCACTTCAAAGAACGCGAGGTTTAATTTATAGGCGCACACGAGGTCGCTGGTAGCGGCAATGATTTGCCGACAGAACTCTCCCACAGGATCATCATGGACGAGAAGGTCCTTTGGAATCTTCCTAAGGTCGGGATCGAGTCCGACGCAGAGAAGACTGTTCCTTTTCTCCTGAATTAGACGAAGCCTGGTGTTGAAACTCATGGCAAAAACACGGGGATATGGTTGCAAATCAATTCTTGATCCAGTGGGGAGCGCTGTCTCCTCTTGCAGAGAGCTTGATCTCCTTTTTGGTGTCAAGCGATAACAGGTAGATTCCAGCATTCTTTG
>DPLS01000396.1 GCA_003541875.1 Bacteroidota bacterium
AATCCCAGAAATAAAAACGCATCGGAGCCTTTATCACTCCGATGCACAATTGAACATTGTCCCTGACCTACTTCTCCAGTTGAGCGCCCAATATTTCCTCGATGGTCCCGCGTCGGAACGTTTGTTCAGGAACCGCCGCAGCACTCGAGCGACTAATCCCAGCGAGTCTGAGCCCGACCCAATCCGTCCCAATTTTGGCGTTGACAAAGTTATGGATCATCTTTTGCACAAGCGCGGCACTGCCCTTTCCTCTAACTTTGGGGTCAACGAACATGTCGATCTTGATTTCTTTGTTTGAGATTTTCCTCGGAACGATCATATACTCGAGCTTCTCAAAGTGGCGCCACCCGTATGTCCGTTCGGCCGAGCTAAAGGTAGTGGGAACATGGCGGAAACTCCGTTCGTCAGCTGTGGGAATGAGCGTAATTGTAACGCGCTCATACTTATGACTTCCGCGCGACATTACCATTTGATGATCTCCTTCTCGTGATGTTGGCTCAGATCTAAGTCAAAGCTTCAAGAGAATGTACCCAACGCACACAACCGAATATAGTTACTATTTCGTGTTGTTGCAACCTGGATCAAAGAAATATTCCACCAGCAATCTGTTCTCGATGCCAAAACAAAATTCGACTCAAACGAATTTCAGCTGCTGGGGGGACATCATAGCATTCACTACCGTCATGTGCGCGTCACTGGCCCAGACCCACGCTGTTGCAAACAACCGACCAATATGATGCGCAGTCTGTGGCTTCTCTACAGAGGTGCTTTGTTCCAAAGGACAATAACCGAAACGGGGTGTTCACTTGAGCTTGCGCACCGAGCAACTTGTTGATCATCGAAACGCTGCGTCTTGTCCGATAGCTTCAGAGAGCAATTCCAGATAGCGCGACCTCGGGATCTCGACTGTGCCAAATTGAATGAGATGCTCATTCATGAACTGGGTGTCAAGGAGTTTGAAATGCCTGAGCTTCAAAAGTTCAACGAGACGAACAAGAGCAACCTTGGAAGCATTGGTCACGACACTAAACATTGATTCACCAAAGAACGCGGCACCGACTGCAACGCCGTACAGACCTCCAACGAGTTGTCCGCTGAGCCACGACTCGACACTGTGGGCGTACCCCCGTAGGTGCAAGACAGTGTACGTCTCAATAATTTGATCTGAGATCCAGGTATTTTCCCTTCGCGCACACCTGCGAATTACATCACGAAAGGCTGTGTCAATTCTGAGTTCAAAATTCCCTTTCCGGATGACCTGGCGAAGACTTCGGGAAATTGTGAATGAATCCAGCGGGATGATAGCCCTAGGGTCAGGAGAATACCAGGAGACTACACCAGTTTCACTGCTAGCCAAGGGAAAGTACCCGGTACGGTATGCCCCAACAACTACATCGGGTTCGAGTTGCGACCGACTATCCAATGTCTTCATAACCGAGCCACTTTATGTGTCGGCAAAGGGGAAAATCAAGTTTTCGTCGAGAAGTGGCAGCATTGACGATAACAAACGACTACCACGGGTTCATGACGCAGGCTTCAGGCTGGAAAAAACAGGAGCGCGCTCACGGTGCCAAACAACTTCGTACCCTATCTCGCTGTGCCGAAGAGATATTTCTTCTTAATTACAGCGTAGATGTTGATACCGCGACGAAAATTTATGATGTTATCTCGACCGTAACGGGGCTTTGGTCCTTCTGAGTTCTTGATACCTCGCGCGTTACATCCTCCAAGCGAATTTGGAAACGGCGAATTACAACGCCTTGCGACCGTGCAATTACCTTAAGACGTCTCAACGTTTCTGGCCTAACACTCTGAGCCAATAGAATCTCATTTACGCTTAGTCGTTCCAACAGCCTCTGAAGATGCCAATGGCCGCCAAAAATCGGATACCCATCAAGAAACTTGCCTTCAAGCTGGGGATCATCGTCAAGAAAACCGACCGGCGTAAGGTTCTGTGCATCGAAGCCCAAGAGGTTTTGCAGTATCAATACTCCATGAGAGTCAGCACCATAGATGAGAACCCGTTTCTCTCCTGCATTTTCCTTTTCAAACAAGTATTTCAGCGCACTGAAAGAGAAACGTGAGCAAACGATTAACGAAAGGAGAAAATAGAAATCAATGACAAAAACTGTCGTGACAAAACTGGCATCCAAGTTCGAGAAGAAAAACACCGGAATGGCAGAGATGACGGTGGCGAGCAAGACAGATTTTGTGGTTCTGAGTGCATCACCCACGCCCGCCTGCCGGATTATTCCTTTGTACAGGCCCGAAAGCCAAAACACGAAAATCTGCACCACCGAGACCATAAGAACGGGGAGCCAGAATTCTTGCCGATCCGCTCTTGCTCCGCCGACGCCGTTCGACACAAAATAGGCTGATGAAAACGCCGCAGCGACGAACCCCACATCAACTAGAATCTGGAACAACGTACGCCTTAAGATCTGCCAATCATATAGACGGAGATACGCTCGCAGCATGATCCCATTCCGGAGAATGGCCATCTCTCTATAGCGCAACTGCCCCACCCCCATCACAAGTGCTATTCCAATCAACACCAAGATCATAGAACTGCTGCTGCCGTTCGAGACTCTAATCGCGATCGCACCAAATCCCAAACCAAAGGAAACCAAATACAGCAACAACACTGCTCTCATGTGAGAGAAACCTCTGGCAATCAGCCTATGGTGTACATGGCTCCGGTCTGGAGAGAAAATCGATTTCAGAGTACTCAAGAGTGACTCCGTCCCCTGCTGCTTCGGAAGGAACGATTTGAGAAATCTGCGAATCATTGCCAGGAGAGTGTCAAGAATAGGAACTCCCAAAACCAAGATAGGGATCGTGAGCACGTGCTCGGAGATTCCTTGCCTTGAGCTTTGGATCGAGAGGACAGCAAGAGCGAACCCTACAAACAGGCTCCCCGAATCGCCAAGAAAGATCTTTGCTGGATAGAAATTGTATCGGAGAAAGCCAACCAACGAACCGGCAAGTATTGCTGCAACCGCTGCTGTCGCCGGATCATGATTGATGATGGAAACAGCGAAGATGCTCATCGAAGCGATGATGGCAACGCCAGAGGCAAGGCCATCCAACCCATCAATGAGGTTAATCGCATTGGTAACGCCAACAATCCACAACGTTGTGACGAGAAAATCGATTGCGCCCACTTGCGTGAGACTCGCTATGGTGGAGTTTGGGATCAGCGAGACGCGGAACCCAGCAGCATAGACGAGGCTCGCGAGAATGATCTGAACAGAGAATTTCTCCAGTGGCTTCAGCGTACGCATGTCGTCCCAAATGCCGAGGAGGAACATCGCCAATAGGGCTACGTAGAATGTGATCCCCTCACGTTGCGTTGCCCATGAGGATTGGAGCTCTGGATGAACGAAGACTCCAATACCAAGAGCCATAGAGAATGCCGCAAAGACCGCCACACCCCCGAGGCGCGGGATGGGTCTTATGTGTACCTTTCGTTCATTCGGTCTATCAATCGCTCCAACTCTCTCAGCCAGCTTCAATACCAATGGCGTGCCAAGCCATGAGATGATCATCGCTATCAGACAAGCTATCAGAAGACTAATTGCCCCCATGAATTCGCGGTTCTCCCTTAAACAATAATGTGTGTCGAAAGCTCTTTGCCAAGCAGCCGCTTTCTGGCGATCCGAGAAGTCCTACAACAATTGCGGTGACTTCGAACCCTTCTCTTGGTGACAGCTGACCCCTGTGTTAGAGTCACCAACCAAAATAAGGAATCCGCCCCAAGAAGCTGTGATTAAGGATACAAAAAGAGATGCGCCCCCCCTTGAGACTCCACCCGTCTAGGTCATGTTCTCCGGCTGGCGCTTGCCGTGGATTCTACAGATATGGAGACCTTCGATGAACGTCCCAACGCCACAGCGAGTCGCCGTAACATCCGGAAAACTGAACCTAGAACTGACTGGCAATTCTGGGAATACAGTCTGGTGTACACACTACGTAATGAGAAAATCAAATTCAAGTCAGACGCGCCAAATTTTGTCCGTTAGGCCATACCAGCACCTATGAAACATCGAAAATTGAGAGGGATGTCACAACGTTGGCTGGACTTCCGGCAAATCAAGTGATTGGAGAGACAGAACACACGAGACCCGGGGAATCACCATCGGCTCATGTCCAACTCCGCTTCTGAACGGGGACATAGGTTTCATAGAGAACAAGGAGTCGTTGCCGAGAGACCTTGTCAAGGTCTTCATCATCCTTGTCACGTTTCTCGAACATCTCGAACTCGTCAAGATCTCGCCTTTTCATTCTGCGAGTATAGTCCTTCAGTTCGAGAATGAGCTTGTGCTGTTCACCGTGGGTCATGAGACTTCAACTCAAATCGGTATGTGTGACTGCACCAAGATACAAAAAGATTGGGTAATCTGTCAACATCCTTAGAGATCGGGAGTAGTGCTTCAAGACCTCATCATAATACAAGGGGTCGCCCACACCAAATCCGCGACCCCTTGGTAGTCCGACACGCAACAACTATTTCAGAAGGATCATCTTCTTCACAACTGCATACGAATTTGACTGCAGTACATAGAGGTAGACTCCGTTCGCCAGATCGCTACCGGAAAACTCAACAGAGTTATCCCCTGCATTGACGACACCGTCAAGAAGTGTTGCCACCTTCTGACCGAGCAGATTAAATACTGACAGGCTCACATGACCCCGTTCAGGTAAGACAAATGAGATGATGGTTGTCGGATTGAAGGGGTTGGGATAGTTCTGGTTGAGTTGGCACTTGACCGGGAATGCCCCTCCACTCCCTATAGCGGCTAGTGAACTGTCATCATCCAGTGCACACAATTCTGCAACTGAGATGTACGTCCGCGTACCCCCCGGCACTCCGGCAATGCGAACACCAGCACCAACAACAGGATCAAAATTCAGCTCGTACGATTCAAAATTGAGACCATTGTTGGGATCGTATGCGGGAATCGTTGTCAAGTTCTGAACGTTCACCCAGGTACCGTTGACCAGCACTTGCACGGTGAGCGATGCAAACCACCCTCCACTGTCCGTTTCGACTCCCTCCTGGAATTCAAGGTTTGAGAATCGATGTACTGATCCAAAGCCATAGCCTACCCAGTCAAATTGTCGAATGGTTCCAGTATAGGTGTCATACTGGTCGACAAGACTTGAGTCGCCCAGTTGTGGTGTCACTCCATCTCGAATGACTTCTAGATTTGGATTCCCCCCTCCAATTGGTTGGGGAATGAGAGCTACTGGCGATCCACTGGGAGTGACGTTTGTTCTTCCTTGCTTCGTCGTGAAGCACCATCGTGCAGAGAATGCACTGGACCCGGTCGCGTTCTTTGATCGGACCCGCCAAAAGTATTTTGTCAGGTTCGCGAGACCACGAACCCAACAATACTTCGTCGTGATCGTTGAGTCATTGACGATCACCGTAGAAAAGAGCGAGTCGAGGGAGACCTGCAGATGATACCGGACAACCGTACCTGATTGGGTCCATCTCAAAGTCGGTGACACTGCCTGGTTGAAAGCGTTGTTAGCTGGCGACGAACACACAGGCGATGCAGGAAGGCCCGGGAGAGTAGTGAAGCTCCATGTCGCTGAGAATCCACCGTTTCCCCCAGCGTTTCTCCCCCGCACCCGCCAATAATACCTTGTTTGGGTCAAGAGTGAGGTCGACTCACGCACCGTGTCAACCACTGAGGAGTCATTGATGACCATCGCAGTAAATGCAGAGGTCGTGCTCACCTGAACCTGATAAGACGTCGCTCCAGACGCATGTCTCCATACCAGCGGAATTGATACTGGCTGATTGATAACCGTGTTGCCTGGAGAGACTAGACTCGGAGTTGCTGGAGCAACGGCGAGAGTTCTAAAACTCCATGCCGAAGAGTAGTTGCCTTCGCCTGCAGCACCCCGTGAGCAGACGCGCCAGAAATACTGGGTTGATGGGGCGAGGCCGTTCACCTGCCGAACCGTGTCACTGAGCTGTGCATCGTTGACAAAAGGCGAACCAAATAATGAGTCACTCGATATCTGAAGGTGATACCCCGATGCATCTTGGACGCGGTTCCAAGAACCCGCAAGCGTCGTTTGCTGCCCCGTCGCTCCATTGCTGGGAGAGACAAGCTGGGGAGGTTGAGGTGGCGGCCCTGACTGCGATTCAAAGGCGCGTAATTCACCCACGGAGATGAAATGTGCAGTTCCAC
>DPLS01000438.1 GCA_003541875.1 Bacteroidota bacterium
CACGAAAGGAAGACATCCTGCAGGCAGAAGCGGCATTCAAAAGCGCCGAGAAGGACTACAAACGCATGAAGGACCTCCTTACCACTCAAACCGTGACACAAAAACAATTTGATGATGCCGAAGCAAGATACATTTCGGCACAACAAACATACGACAAGCTTGTGACCGGTTTGCGGAAGGATGAAGTGACAGCAATCCGTGCTCGGCGAGATCAGGCTGCTGCTCAAGCAGACCAGCTGAGAAAGAAAGTGCGTGACTGTTACGTTCTTGCGCCATCTGTGGGGACGATTACACTGCGTGCAGTCGAGCCGGGTGAATTGGTTGGCTTGGGCACGAATCTTGTCCGCATTACATACCTCGACAAGGTGAAGCTGACCATCTACGTGAACGAGGAACAGATCAGCAAGATTCATCTTGGCCAGAAAGCGGCCGTTGCCATCGACAGTGGACAGAAGTTTGAGGGTAAAGTCATATACAAATCGCCTGTTGCGGAGTTCACGCCGAAGAATGTGCAGACGAAGGAAGAACGCACCAAGCTTGTGTTTGGCGTGAAGATCCTCATCGAGAATCCCGGTGGAACACTTAGCCCGGGGATTCCCGCAGATGCCACCGTTTCTCTCACTGATACCGCGACCAACTGAAGTCCGATGGCAATTGCGATAGAGACAAAGAGCCTCGGGAAGTCGTTTGGCGGAATAAAGGCTGTCGATCAATTTTCACTTGTGGTCAATGAAGGTGAGATGTTTGGACTCGTTGGTCCGGACGGTTCAGGAAAGACCACTACCATTCGGATGCTGTGTGGTATTCTTGCTCCCTCTTCAGGTTCGGCATCCATCCTCGGCAAGGACATCATCAAACAACCCGATCTCATCAAGAAGGAGATCGGTTACCTTTCTCAACGGTTTTCTCTCTACGGAGACCTGAGCGTTGATGAGAACATCGAGTTTTTTGCCGAGATCAACAAAGTCTACGACTTCAAGAAACAACGAGAAGAGCTGCTTGAATTCACGCGTCTGAAACCGTTCCGGGACAGGCTGGCGGAGAAGCTTTCAGGTGGGATGAAGCAAAAACTCGCGCTGGCCTGTACCCTGATTCACACTCCCAAGATCATCTTCCTCGACGAGCCGACAACCGGTGTTGATCCGGTCTCGCGGCGCGACTTCTGGAAGATTCTCCAGAGCCTGCTCAGGCAGGGCATTACGATCGTGATGAGCACTCCGTATCTGGATGAAGCGGAACGATGCACGCGGGTAGGATTGATGAACAAGGGTCGTATCATGCGTGTGGACACGCCGGAGAATCTGAAGAAGGAAATGGAGAAAGAGGTTGTTGAGATTGTGTGTGATCGCGTGCGGGAAGCCTTCCGGCTGTTGAGCTCTCATCATGCGGTGCGCGAGATTCAGGCATTCGGTGACAGGCTGAATGTACTTGTTGATGACGCCAACAAATCTCTTCCATCCCTTGAATCAGTTCTTCGTTCGAACGGGATTGTGCTTGCAAGCTCCAGAGTGATTTCTCCTTCGCTGGAAAACGTGTTTATTTCACTTCTAACATCTAACGCGACAGTGGAGGTGGCAGGATGAACAGTGAGTTGCTGATCTGCATGTTTGCCGGTGCAATGGTGGTCGACCGAATGAATACAGCCGTCAGCATCTGACGATGAACGAGTATGCTATTGAGGTACATGATCTCACGAAGAAGTTTGGTGCGTTTACGGCGGTAGATCGGGTCAACTTCAACGTGAAGAGAGGAGATATCTTCGGTTTCCTCGGAGCGAACGGTGCCGGGAAATCGACAACCATCCGTATGCTCTGCGGCCTGCTACAATCGACCTCGGGAACCGCCTCGGTGGGAGGATACGACATAAATACTCAACCTGAACTGGTGAAGTTCAACATTGGGTACATGTCCCAACGGTTCTCGCTGTACGATGATCTGACCGTCGAGCAGAACATCAGGTTTTACGGTGGTGTATATGGATTGAGGAACAACCGCCTACGGGATCGCATGGATTGGGTGTTGAAAATGGCTGATCTGAAGGGAAGGGAGAGCAGTCTTACGCGGACACTCTCCGGAGGCTGGAAACAGCGTCTTGCTCTTGGATGTGCAATTCTTCATGAACCGAAGATTTTGTTTCTTGATGAACCAACCGGTGGTGTGGATCCGATCTCTCGCCGAAATTTCTGGGAGCTGATCAATCGACTTTCTACGGAAGGGATCACTGTACTCGTGACGACCCACTTCCTCGATGAGGCAGAATACTGCAACAGCATCATCCTGATCAACGCCGGAAAGTTAATTGCCGGCGGAACTCCATCGCAATTGAAACGCGAACATATTAAAGATCCGATTCTTGAGGTGGCAAGTTCAAATGTGGTCGAAGCGCTTGAAGTTATCCGCGTGCAACCGTGGGCGATAGAGACGTCTGTGTTCGGCACGAAACTGCATGTGTTGGTCAAAGACGAAGAAGAGGGAAAGGTGTCGATTCGGCAAACACTCTCCGCAAATGGTATCCAGACTCAAAGCATCCAGAGAATCGTTCCGTCGCTCGAAGATGTGTTCCTCTATTTGCTTGATAAAGAGACAGCAAGAGCCAGCTGATGGTTGGCAATGTGAACTCAACGTTTTCATGTCCTGACTCAGTAGCCTGATGTACCGCTCGCTTAGACCCATCATTATCAAGGAATTCCGGCAAATCCGGCGCGACCCTACTTCGTTGGGAATGCTGCTCATTCTGCCGGCCGCGCTCATCGTACTTGTTGGATATGCCTTAAATTTTGACGTGAAGCATGTTCCGCTCGTGATCTTCGATCAAAGCAAGACGTCGACGAGCCGTGCGTTCCTCGACAAGTTCAAACAGACAGAACTCTTCAACTACCGGTTTGATGTCACCGGTTACAACGAAATCGATGGGCACTTCACGAATGGTAGGGCGAAGGTGGCAATTGTCATCCCTACGAACTTCGCTGAAGATCTACTTGTTGGCCGTGATGTGCGTGTGCAGATACTGGTGGATGGAAGCGATGCAAACACCGGAGCGCAAGCGATAGGGAACGCTGCACGAATAACAGCGGACTATTCCACTCGCCTCGTGGTGAGCGCGTTCGAGAGAATGGGAAGACAATATTATCAGCCCATTGACTTCCAGCCGCGAATTTGGTTCAACCCGGATCTCCTCTCTAATCAGTTCTTGCTCCCTGGATTGATAGGGTTCATTCTTGTGCTCACCGCAGTAATCTCAACATCCATGACTGTTGTGAGAGAGAAAGAGCGGGGCACAATGGAGCAGATCATGGTTTCACCCCTGCGCCCTCGTGACGTTATCCTCGGGAAGACAATTCCGTATATGTTGATTGGCCTGGTTGAGGCGACAGCGATTCTTGTTCTCGGTTATGTCTTGTTTGACATTCAAGTGAAAGGCAGCATCCTCTTGCTGTATGCCGGGATATTCACAATTCTCCTGGGCTCGCTGGGGCAGGGCCTATTGGTCTCGACAGTGACCGACTCACAGCAGGTGGCGTTTATGATTTCGGTGTTCAGTTCACTCTTGCCGTCGTTCCTACTTTCAGGGTTTGTTTTTCCGGTCTCAAGTATGCCCATCGTATTGCAGATTCTTTCGAACCTCGCCGTGAATAAGTTCTTCCTTGTTCTCGTCAGGGGCATCATGCTGAAGGGAGTCGGGTTCAGCTCGGTGTGGCCGCAATTTGTGTACATGATAGTTTTCGCAGCGGTAATGCTGGGCGTAAGCACGAAACGGATGCAGAAGCGAACACTGTAGAGAATGATGAATGACAATTGAGAAGTGAATATGGGGTCAAGTGTTCAGGTGATCGTTGAGATCATCAAGAAGGAGTTCTACCAGATCCGACAAGACAAACGGATGCTGGGGGTATCGATTGCAGCACCGATACTCCAGGTGTTGTTGCTGGGCTATGCCGCCACTACCGACATCAAATACTCGAACCTTGTCGTGTACGATGCGGACAAGACCAGCGAGAGTCGTGAGCTTGTTCAACGCTTTACAAACTCTCAGTACTTCGTACTCCAATATAGCGTCGATCGACCAAACGACATCGACTACTACATTGACCATGGGAAAGCTTCGGTCGCGCTCGTGATACCGCAGGGTTTTGGCGAGAAGGTTCTTGGCAGGAGGACTGCTCCGCTGCAAATGGTGTTTGACGGTGCGGATGCAAATACAGCGAACATACTGCTCGGCTATGCCACTCAGATTGTGAGTTCCTACTCCCAGTCAGTTCTCATCAACGCGGCATCTGTCTTGCAAGGAGCAAGGGTTGGTCTTATCCTTCCCGAGCCGCGTGTCTGGTTTAATCCGGACCTTAAAAGTGCGAACTTCATGGTGCCAGGAGTTGTGGCACTTGTGCTGATGATTATCACGATGACGCTGACCTCGCTTGGGATCGTGAAAGAAAAGGAGATCGGGACGCTTGAACAATTGATGGTTACTCCCATCAAGCCATACCAGCTCATCATCGGAAAGCTGATACCGTTCATCATTATTGGCGCAATCGACTTGTCCATTGTCCTTATGATTGCGCGATATTGGTTCGAGGTGCCAACGCTCGGAAGTCTTCCATTGCTCCTTGCGCTGAGTGGACTCTTCATTCTCACGACGCTGGGCCTCGGTCTGTTTGTTTCCACCATCTCGAAGTCCCAACAGCAAGCGATGCTCATTGCGCAGTTCTTCTTCTTCATGCCGTTTATGTTCTTGGGAGGATTTGCATTTCCCATCGAGAACATGCCCGCAGTGATTCAGTGGATATCGTATCTGATTCCTCTACGGTACTTCCTCGTTATCGTACGCGGGATATTTCTGAAAGGGACGTCCATCGTCGAGCTCTGGCCTCAAGCGCTGGCGTTATTTGTCTTTGGAGTATCTATCCTGACGCTTAGTGTGTTGCGGTTCAGGAAAAGACTTGAGTAGCGGGATCAACCCCTGCAAATACTATTGGAGTTCCAT
Source organism: Bacteroidota bacterium (assembly GCA_003541875.1). Lineage (GTDB taxonomy): Bacteria > Bacteroidota > Ignavibacteria > UBA10030 > UBA6906 > UBA11986. The sequence continues at coordinate 4,982 of DPLS01000438.1, forward strand.
CGTTGCTACAAGAGCGGAAAACGTGGGGGGGGGTGCTCCGGGCCAGCTGAAACAAGTGGAAGTCATGAGGGAGACCAACGCCAGTTGTCTCCCCCTGAAATGTCAATTTTCAGTGTCGCGCTACCACAGCGCCACGCCATGAGCGCCTATTTC
>DPLS01000011.1:0-3851 GCA_003541875.1 Bacteroidota bacterium
GCATACGGCTACATGAAAGCTGAGAACGGTGTCCATCGCCTCGTCAGGATATCTCCCTTTGATGCAAACGCATGTCGACACACCTCGTTTGCCTCTGTGTTTGTGTATCCGGAAATCGAAGATGACGTTGAAATCGAAATCAATCCTGTTGACTTGAAGATTGACACCTACCGTTCGGGAGGGAAAGGGGGACAGAACGTAAACAAGGTTGAGACCGCAGTCCGGATTACGCATGTCCCAACGGGAATTATCGTGGCCTGCCAGCAAGAGCGTTCGCAGTTCCAGAACAAGGAACGTGCACTGAAGATGCTCAAATCTCAACTCTACCAGAAACGGAAAGAGGAAGAGGAAGCACGCTTGAGTGCCATCGAAAGCACCAAGAAGAAGATCGAGTGGGGGAGCCAGATTCGGTCGTATGTGTTCCATCCGTATAATATGGTGAAAGACCATCGGACTGACCATGAAACGAGTAATGTCCAAGCGGTAATGGATGGAGCGCTCGACGACTTCATCAAAGCCTACCTGATGGAATTCAGCGCGAAGGGGACAGCCTAGAAGCTATCATGTCCTACACATCTCTCATTGCTTCACGATATCTTCACTCAAAGCACAACGATGGGTTTGTTTCATTTGTAACGGCAATCGGGATTCTTGGAGTGGCACTTGGTACGGCCACGTTGATTATTGCGCTCTCAGTGCTCGGCGGATTCGAGCGGGAGATTACTGAGAAGATTGTCGGCTTTTCAAGTCATGTGCAGGTCTTGGGTTTTCAGAACCAGCCGCTCAGAGACTATGATCGGAATGTTCGCATGATTGAAGACAGTATTCCCCTTGTGAGTGCTGTCGCACCATACGTCTCACGCGAGGCGCTCATCAGGTCGAAAGAGAATGTCGACGGGATTCTTCTCAAAGGACTTGATCCTGTGAATGACATATCCATCACGAGAAAGTTCATTGTTGCCGGCAGGTACGATATTAGTAAGAAAGAGGGATCGCTTTCGAATATCGTGCTCGGCAAACGTCTCGCCACACGGCTCGGCGTCGATATCGGAAGCAAAGTGACAGTGTTCGGCATCGGGCGCCTTGTTGACCAGAGGCAGTACAAGGTGCTGCAATTCCAGGTAAGTGGAATCTATGAAAGCGGAATGACGGAGTACGATGATGTCTACGCATTCACCTCTCTTGCCGATGCACAGAACATTTTTCAAATGGGCGATGCCGTGTCGGGGTACGATATTCTGGTGACGCGTGTGGACAGCGCAGACGTTGTGGCCGAAAGGGCTCAAGAATTGCTCGGGTATCCTCATTATACGCGCACAGTGTTCCAAACGTACAGGAACATCTTCAGTTGGATCGACCTCCAGAAGAAGCCGATTCCCCTCATTCTCGGTCTCATCATCGTGGTCGCGACAGTGAACATCGTCGGCACGCTCCTCATGATGGTGCTCAGCAAGACAAAGGATATCGGGGTCTTGATGTCGCTGGGTGCAACGCGCGTTGGGATCATGAAGATCTTTCTCCGTCAGGGACTAACCATCGCATTCACTGGAGCTGCGATAGGAAATGTGTTTGCCTTGGCAGTCTGCTTCGCACAAATGAAGTTCCAATTCTTCTCATTGCCGAGCGACATCTACTTCATGTCATCAGTCCCCATTCTTCTACGGCCGTGGAACTTTCTCCTTGTCACAATGATTAGCATTGTGCTCTGTCTTTTGAGTTCCATTGTTCCTGCGCGTTTGGCCTCTCGACTCCATCCTGTCAACGCACTGAGGTTTTCGTAGCCAATGAGATACGAGCATTTCATAGCGCGGCGGTACCTCCGGTCCAGGCGCCAGCTTCGGTTCATCAACATCATTATGCTGGTGTCCGTGATTGGAATTACTGTTGGCGTCGCAGCGTTGATTATTGTCCTATCCGTCTTTAATGGATTCAGCGGGGTCGTCACTCAAGTCCTTGTGGGGTTTGATCCGCATGTGCGGCTGGAAGCAGCAAAGGGGAAGTCAGTGCAAGTGTCAGATTCGCTTCTCAAAGAAATCTCCAAAGACCCAAGGATCACGGGCGTCTCGCCCTTTGCAGAGAGCAAGGCACTGCTCGTTGTGCGGGAACAGAACAGAGTGGTGTATGTGCGTGGCGTCGTGGACACCTTGGTGGAGAATGTTTCTGGCGTCTCCAGAAGCACCATCTTGGGGGAATTCAGGTTCGGCGACACGAAGGCGTCGGGGGGGATAGTTCTTGGGTTGGCACTGGCAGATAGACTTGGCGCGACGGTTGGTACAGACGTGACAGTGATCAGTCCTGTTGGTGTCGATGCGATGCTTATGCAGTTCGGTCAACCACTCATGCGCAAGTGCACCGTTGTCGGTATCTATGATTCCAATAACAAGGACTACGATGCGCACTACGCGTATGTCTCGCTGGAAACCGCGAAGTACCTGTTTCAGTACAAGGATGGGGTGAGCGGCATCGAGTTTCGGTTGCAGGACATTCAGCAGGCGGAACAGGTGAAACTGAAGATGGCTTCTCAAGTGGGCGACACGTATTCCGTTTCAACATGGTACGACTTGCATAAGGATCTCTATTCGGTGATGAAGATTGAACGATGGAGCGCGTATCTGATTCTTTGTCTCATAGTTGGGGTGGCTACATTTAATGTTCTGGGTTCGCTGACGATGGGAGTGGTCGAGAAGAAGAGGGACATTGGTGTCCTTAAGTCCATCGGCGCTTCTCACGGCAGCATCACACGTATCTTCATGTTCGAAGGACTGTTGGTGGGAGCAATCGGCACGGGTCTGGGACTGTGTATCGGTCTATTGGTATGCTATCTTCAGATCCACTATCATTTGTTCCCTCTTGATCCCAACATATACATCATTCCTGCAATTCCGGTTGAGGTTCGCTGGATGGATTTCTTCACGGTAGCCGCTGCCTCGATGGTACTTTGCACGCTGGCGTCTCTGTATCCCGCGCGCCGAGCTGCGAGGCTGTTGCCTGTTGCCGCGATTCGGTGGGAGTAGTCTATGGCCAAAAAGAAAACAGCAGAAGCAGTCATCAAGGTGCAGGATCTCACGAAGACATTCGTGATTGGAGAGCGGCAGGAACGAAAGCTGTTTGTTCTCCGTGGCGTCAATCTTCAAATCCAACGGGGAGAGATTCTGGCAATCGTTGGGGCGTCTGGTGCAGGGAAAAGCACCCTGTTGCACATTGTGGGGACGCTGGACCGACCAACCTCCGGCAAGGTATTTTTTGATGAAACCGATGTCTTTGCGATGAACGACGACCAGGTTTCCAAATTCCGCAACCAGCAAATCGGGTTCGTGTTTCAATTCCATCATCTCCTGCCAGAGTTCACTGCATTCGAGAATGTAGCCATGCCCGCACTTATCCTGGGGAAGAGTATAAGTCAGGCAAGAGACAAGGCCAAGGAACTACTTGCCCAGGTTGGATTGCAGGACAAATCTGAATCGAAGCCGACCCAGCTTTCCGGTGGAGAGCAACAGCGGGTTGCCGTGGCGCGGGCCTTGATGAATTCCCCTCGGGTGATACTTGCGGATGAACCATCCGGGAACCTCGACACCGAGAGTGCTCACCAACTTCACGAACTGATCTGGAAGTTGAGCCGGGATTACGACCAGACCTTTGCTGTGGTGACACACAACGAGGCACTGGCCAAGAGCGCAGACAGGATTGTGCGGATACAAGACGGAGTTATCCAGACAACAAGTCGGTAGACGATGTCAATCCAACATCTAAAGGGATTCTCAAGGCAAACCGCCCTAAGATTTTACTTGACAATGTTAAGGAATTGTGTTACTTATTGCCAGACCTGTACGACAGTTTCTCCCCTGACTGTT
>DPLS01000011.1:4144-4631 GCA_003541875.1 Bacteroidota bacterium
CCCCAACGCTGGGCTTTTTCTTTCAACTTTTAAATCCAATGGAGTGATTCAGTGGCTAAGGTCGTCAAGAAAAAGGGACAACGGCAGAAGGGATTCAGCGATGGTCACATTCCCTTCGCCAGAGAGAACTATGTTATCATGGGAATCGGCATTGCAGTTGTTGTAGCAGGCTACCTTGCAATGCTTGAGGGCTCAATCGAAGGTTTTCTTCCTCTTGTTGTGTCGCCAATCCTGTTGGTGATTGGGTATTGCGTGGTCGTTCCCTTCGGTATTCTCTACAGGAAATCTGTCCCAGGCACAAACGACGTCACCTCAGGGCAGAAGCAGGACAAACAGTAGGCTCAGCTCCTGGAAAAGGGAGAATGCTGCAATACCGGACAAGACGTGAAGCCTCTTCATTCTCCCTGTCGATGGACTGAAGTTGTTTCTGCTTCGGTTGAATTCTGCTGCTCTTGACCCAAGATCATTCAAACCCACCGTGTATTTG
>DPLS01000011.1:4920-5216 GCA_003541875.1 Bacteroidota bacterium
TGTTGAACAATCGATGCAGATAAACTCCATGGCCGGCCCGGCCTTGATGCGATGATGACCTTTCATCTCGAGCGAAGATTGTTGGTGCTGGCAGGGATTCTCATCTCCCTCGTGCTGCTCGCACCATCATGCAAGCGTGCACGATCAATAGAGATTCCGAAGGACCTTGGCGGGATGAAGATGGTGCAGCATTTGAGTGGCGCTCAGGCAAAGCAGATGATCAATCATTTGCACGGCAAAGGAGTCGCGCCACAAGAGAACCACGTCGCATTCTTTGGAGACGGAAGGTACAAGGC
>DPLS01000078.1:0-2035 GCA_003541875.1 Bacteroidota bacterium
TCTGCGTGTACAAATCCCGGATATGCGTGTAGAGCCCTGTATACGTTGCGGGATTCGAGCGCGGTGTCCTGCCAATCGGCGTTTGGTCGATGTCGATGACCTTGTCGATGTTCTGAATTCCCTCAATCTTCTTGAATGGTAAGGGAACGACCTTGGATTTGTAGAACTTCCGTGAGAGAATTGGAAATAGTGTCTCGCCAATCAACGATGATTTACCCGAACCGCTCACGCCTGTCACTGCAATCAGCTTCCCAAGAGGAATCCTGAGCGCGACATCCTTCAGGTTGTTACCAGTCGCCCCCTGGACGGTCAGGGCTTTCTTATTCCCTCTTCTCCGTTCCTTTGGCACAGGAATAGATCGCTTGCCAAAGAGATACTGGGCTGTGTAGGAGACTCCGTCAAATCCATTCCCGTTCGTCTGAATGGTATCGTTTCTCAGTTGCAGCTTTGTCGGTGGACCGAATGTGACGAGATGTCCTCCATGTTCGCCTGCCCCGGGACCAAGGTCGATAACGTAGTCGGAACTCTCGATCATTTCTTTGTCATGCTCCACAACAAGAACGGTATTGCCAAGATCTCTCAACTCTTTGAGAGAGCTGATCAGTTTCTTATTGTCTCGTTGATGCAATCCAATGCTCGGCTCATCCAGGATGTAGAGAACACCGACAAGCTGCGAACCTATCTGGGTCGCAAGGCGGATACGCTGTCCCTCACCACCAGAAAGTGTACGCGCCGGACGATCAAGCGTGAGATAGTCCAGACCAACATTCAGGAGGAAATCGAGCCGCTGCCGAATCTCCTTGAGGATTTGGCTTCCGATCAGCATCTGCCTTTCAGTCAATTTCAGATCACGAAAGAACCTTGCTGCCTTGTCGATCGAGAGCGAGACGACATCATGGATGTTGTACATCTTCTCCGTCCGTACGTCCGACAACTTGATGGCAAGGCTTTCTTTCCGTAATCGTCCGCCCTTGCATTCAAGACACGCCCGCGTGCTCATATACGCCTCCACCCACTCACGCACATTGTTCGAGTTCGTGTCGTTGTATTGTGCCTTCAGGATCTCGAGGACGCCGCTGAAGCGATGCTTGTATGTGACAGATCTTCCACTGGCAAACGTGTATTCAATCTCAAACTTCTCACCGCCACCACCGTGCAAGAGGACTTCCTTCCCCTGCTTCGATATCTTCTTGATCGAAGTGTCGAAATCGAACCCGTACCGTTTCCCGACTGCCTTGATCTGACTGAACACCCAGGTTTGGCGAGGCTTTCCGAGCGCGGCAATGCCTTCCTTGTTGATTGAAAGAGAGTCATCCGGCATGATGAGACCGAGATCCAATTCTTTGATTTCGCCAAGACCGTCGCACGTCTTGCACGACCCGTAGGGCGAGTTGAAGGAGAACGAGTTGGGCGCGGGTTCCTCGTAACTGATGTTGCAGACCGGACATGAAAGATGCTTACTGAACAGAAGATCGGTGGTTGCCGGGGCGGGCGTTGCCGAAGCAGCTTTCGACTTCTTCTGCCGTGAACGACTCGGTGGACTCCCTCCGTCCACCTGAGGCTGTTGGTCCGTGCTGACGATAATGACACCAGCTCCAAACTTCAGCGCCACTTCCACCGAGTCGGCGATGCGCGGACGGGCATCCTTCTTCACGATTATCCTATCGACAACAATCTCGATGTTGTGGACTTTGTATCGGTCCGCCTGCATCCCTTTGGTTATTTCCCTCACAACGCCATCGACACGGACTCGAATGAATCCATCCCTGACGATCTCTTCAAAGAGTTCTCGGTAATGTCCTTTGCGTCCCTTCACCACGGGTGAGAGAATCTGCGCCTTCGTCCCCTCCGGCAGTTTCATGATACTGCCGATGATCTGGTCGGTAGTCTGCTTCTGGACAGTACGTCCGCAATTGTAGCAATATTGGGTGGCAACTCGTGCAAAGAGGAGACGCAGATAGTCATAGATCTCGGTTACAGTGCCAACTGTCGAGCGCGGATTGTGGCTGACGGTCTTCTGTTCGATGGAGATCGC
>DPLS01000078.1:2348-2506 GCA_003541875.1 Bacteroidota bacterium
CGGGCATAGGCCGAGAGGCTTTCTACGTAACGCCGCTGGCCTTCTGCGTAGATTGTGTCGAATGCAAGAGAGGATTTGCCGGAGCCGGAAAGGCCTGTGATTACAACAAGCTTGTTCCGTGGAATGTCGACATCGATGTTCTTGAGGTTATGCTCGCG
>DPLS01000194.1:0-1150 GCA_003541875.1 Bacteroidota bacterium
GCGGAGAAGTCTTTCTCAGAGTACTTTAAGACAAGCTCGACATTGCCGGGTTCGGTCTTGCCATACTTCTCACCAAATCCCTTGATTGCCGCGGATATGCCGGCTTTGGACGCCTTTGGACTGCTCCACACATTTGAAAGCGGCTTGACCACCATCCGATCACTTTTCTTTTCCACCAGACAGTTACCGGCAATCCAGGCCGACCGTTTGTCTGGCAATTGCACTTTCACCCAACTTCCCTCACGGGCAACAACTTCAAGAGCAGTGTTTTCAGGAACCGAAACAATCAAAGCGCAGTAAGCACCTGCTCCTTCGCGAAGGGGATTCTCTTTTCTCTTTGTATACACCGTCTCTGCATAGAGAATTCCTGTTACCAGAACTGTGGCGATGGAAGCAATGAAGAGTGTTCGCATGTGGCGGTATTCCCTCTCAGTTACAGATGTCGTTGATAGGACAGACTAATGGTGGAGTCATGTCGTGAGGTCACTGTACCCTGATTGTGAAGCTCGCGCTCGCAGCGTTGTTGCTCCAAACAACGAAGCCGTGGTAGCCAGAAGTCGATGCCGTGTAGCTGAAGCTTTCTCCCTGACCGCTACCATTGGCGTCAGCACTAGCCACCGCTGCACTCTTGCCCGCATAGTAGGCTGCTCCACTCGGTCTGAACAAGGCGATGCCAACGTTGGCAGTTCCAGAACTCATGGTCAACGTAAATGTGTGGCTCACTCCAGCAGCCAACTGCACATCCCAAACCTTAGCGACTGTTGTGCTTCCCCAGCTTATGGGTCCGATGGTCCCAGGAACTGTGAGCATGTCAGGGCCATCTTCCCATTCAACGGTGTACACTCCGCTTCCGCTATACTGCACGACTTTCAGATAGTAGAGTCCAAGCGGGCTGAAGTTATGATCGCCGACGACGAAATCGACACCAGAAGTAAGACTACTTGAAGCCAGCTGAGTCGAGAGCGAAGGATCGCTGTATAAAGTAAGATCAAAGTCTGCCCCTGACGGCGGACGCAGACCCGCGACTGACCAGTAGTTGCTCTGTTGGTTAAACGAGAATCTTCCTGGGAGAGTCGAGCTTGAGATTGGAGAAGCGTTGAGCAGTGCAACAAAATTGGCCGAGGCATTATTGACCGTGACAGCGACTAGG
>DPLS01000194.1:1413-2549 GCA_003541875.1 Bacteroidota bacterium
CGCCGACACATTCCCCGCCGCATCGTAGGCTTTAGCCTGCAGATTATACGCGCTATCGGTGAACAGTGTGGTCGTCCACACGAAAATCCATGGTTGACCGGTCTTCGTTGCAGCGAGCTGGTTGTTGAGGTACATCTCGACCTTCGTAACTCCTATGTTGTCAGTGGCAGAGACAACGATGGTGTCTACACCCTGAACGATTGCGCCTTGGCTTGGATCCAGAATCGAGACCGTTGGCAGCTCCGTGTCGCCTTCTCGGGTGATTACTGTATCATCTTTCTTACAGCCAATTGACACAATCTGCAAAACGAGGAGAATGATTGATACTTGAAGTAGGTGATTCCATCGTATGCTGATCATGACAGATTCTCCCGAACGATGAGTGCTGAAGCTGAACGCTGAGGTCGCTTCAAGAGTTGCGGACGAACGCCTGGCGAAAGAAGAACGGTACCTCAGAGCGGCAGTGCCCTCTGAAAGGTCAAGGGGGCAAAATGTTGGCATCGGAATCTACATTTCGTCAATGAAATAGTCAAGCGATCAACTGCCAGCACAGCGCTGCTCAATTCTTCATCTATCTCAATGGTCCAGGCGCGACGGAACAAGATGGATGGTCGGTGTGCAGCTTGAACATTGGTTAGATGATGGCAACCAGTTTCAGGATTAGGACTCTTGGAGAATTAATAGGACGAAACTGTCTGCAATCCTGCCTAAGGAATCGCCTCATGAACTGTCCTTCTCTTGACATTTGATTTCTCATTTGATAGATTGCCCACGGCCTATCAACAACAATCCCTACCCGCCATGAACAGATGCCTGTTGGTAGCTCTTCCTTGTTTCTTTCTCATTCTCACTCCCTGCTCGTCCCAGACAAAGTTCTACAACTACTACAACACCGGGCTCGAGTATGTCGAGAAAGGAGATTGGGAACGGGCTATCGGAGAGCTTCGAAGCGCGATTTCACTCGAGTTCGAAGACACCGACATGAAGCGCACATACGGGACGCGTTTCATGAAGTACTTCCCACACCGCGAAATGGGCGTCGCGCACTACAACCTGAGCGAATTTGAGGCTGCCAGAAAGGAGCTCGAACTGTCGCTTGCCTACGTGCAGAGTTCAAGAGGAGAAGAATATCTCGA
>DPLS01000194.1:2858-5647 GCA_003541875.1 Bacteroidota bacterium
ATGGATGAAGAGGCTGAAGAGAAAAGGCGAGCGTCGGAACAAGCTGAACGGGAGCAACGGGAAAGGGAGGAGGCAGCAAAGATAGAGAGCAGCAGACAGATTCTCCTGCCGGTCGGTGCCCTGACGTATGATCCATCAAGAGTAACCCAGGTAGGGTCGCGTCTCGCACTTGCTGTTCTCCCCTTCCAAGGCAAGGATGAGGCGGCCAAGCTCATAGACCCATCGACTGACAAGATGATAACCCAGCTTGTCAACCTGAGAAGGTTTAAGGTGATTGAACGCGGTGTCTTGGACGAAGTGCTGAAGGAGCAACGCTTGCAGGCATCGGGAATCGTTGACGAACAAGCAGCAGTGAAAGTTGGGCGCGTCGCAGGAGCAGATGCCATCGTCCTTGGGACGATCTCCCTTTTTGGCACGACCACTACGGTGAGTGCGCGGGTGATCGACACAGAGACAAGTGAGACCATAGTTGCCAAGAGCGAACATGCCGACCGAACAGACTATGAAAGCGTAGGGAAGCTCGTCGAAACTGTGGCCATCATGATTTACAACTCCCTCCCTTTGGTTGAAGGCTATGTAGTCAGCAAAGACAAGAACGCGATGTATGTTGATATTGGGAACGAGAAGGGGATTCGTAAAGGATCAAAATGCGTTGCCTACCGTGAAGGGGAGAAGATTCTCCATCCAAAGAGTGGCGAAGTGTTGGGGAAGAGAGTGACCAAACTTGGTGAGCTCCAGGTGGTCGAGGTCCAGGAGAAGGTCGCCGAGGTGAATGTGGTTGGGAAGGAGCCGGGCCAGGAGATCGAAGTTGGCGACAGAATTGTAGTCAAATAATCTGCCAGTTCACACAATCGCGTACCAACAGAAGGTCAGCCATGAACACTCGTCTTTTTCTTGTCTACTTACTCATATCTCTGCTGGCATCAATCGGTCTTGGGCAAAACGTTAACTGGAATCTTACGGGGGCAGGGGCACGGGCCGAAGGATTTGGCGGGGCGTTTATCGGTGTCGCTGATGATGCCACTGCAATTGTTTGGAATCCTGCAGGATTGACGCAGTTGGAAAGAACAGAGGTCTCGGCGGTAGGACAGTATATTTCGGAGACCTCAGAGTTCAAGAGCGAGCTCCCGAACAACAAGTACACTGTATCGACCACTCAGTCCCATTTCAACTTCAATTTTGCGAGCCTGGCAGTTCCATTCACCATGGCAGGTACCAACGTTGTGGTTGCGGTTGCATATCAGTCGCAACTGGATTTCTTTTCGAAGGAAAGGGACCAACAGTCCGAGACTGAATCGGATGGTGCTGCGAACGCAGTCACGCCAGGTATTGCTATTCGCCTCAGCCCTGTCTTTTCTATTGGTGCAACAACAAACGTGTGGTTTGGGTCGTTTGAAAGCACGACGAAATATACTTCGGGGCCATATCAAGGAGATGTTGATGTTATGAAGCCATCGTTCTCCGGACTCAATTTTGGCGCAGGAGTACTCATCGACTTCGGAGGATTGTCCAATCCGATCCCGGTAAAACTGGGTGCTTCTTTCAAGACTCCGTTCACACTCAAGGCCGATGTGGATTATTCCTCAACGTCTCCATCATCGAGTTCGTCAGCGAAAATCAACTGGGAAACCGAGATGCCGTTGATGGTAGGGATTGGGGCATCGGTTTTGATAGGAGAGAACCTCACTCTTGCCGCCGACTACGAGATGCGGATGTTCAAGGATAAGAAGACAACCTATTCATACGGGGGGTTCACATTCACCCAACCACTCAGCGCCAGCAACGAAGACCTCAATCAATTTCAGGTTGGTGCGGAGTATCTTATCGTCACGAGAGCTGGTGTTATCCCGCTGCGCGGAGGCTTCAGGACTGTCCCGACGGTACGTGCAAACTACAGTTGGAACCGCGATAGCCTTCAGTATTATCCCACTGATCAAGTGGGCGGGAAAGGCTATTCAGCTGGAACGGGATTCATTAGCAGCAGCTTCGCCCTTGATTTTGCTTACTCTCATGAGCAGTATGACGAACAGAAGTGGACTGATGCAGGTGGAACGGACTTCACAAACAACTATGCGTTTGACAGGTTTAGTTTATCGTTGATTGTCTACTTCTAGCTGGAGTCTGGGTTTCCATCCTCGCCATCGAGTTTGTGTGGGGGAACAGGGTTTAGCAGGGGGAGATGCTTTGCTGATTGAATGAGGCCGATGCGCGAGGACTACATCTCTCGATATGAACTAGGACACTAAGGTATATGGTTTCCGAAAAGAACATGGCCGTGTCCATCTTTGCAGGTAGCCGGGCAAGTTGTCTCTACTTCTCTATGTTGTTAGCGATCTGTGTTGGATCCCTGCACGCCCAGCAGGACGAATACGAGCAGTGGAAGAAGCAGGAAGAGGGAAAGTACCAACAATATGTTGAGGAGCGTGACAAGGAGTTTGTCGCGTTCCTGAAACACGAATGGAAACAGATGCAGGTGATGAACGGCCTCGTCCCCGACGAATCGCCGAAGCCGGCAGAGTGGCCAATCTACAAGCCATCCAAAGGTGTGGCGGAAGTGGCTGCCGAGTCTGCAAAGACGGTTGTTCGTCTACCCGATATCAAAGCACTGCAAGAGGGCACTCCCCGCGCAGCCGAACAGCCTCGCATAGATCCTGAGAAGAACTTCAGCCATGCGAAGTTCCTGTTCTATGGACTTCCTCTGGACATCAGCTATGATAGCGCGATAAAGTGTTCATTGCCGCTGCCCGTCGACACAGCAGGCCTCAGTGGGTTCTGGGAGCGGCTGAGTC
>DPLS01000418.1:0-1380 GCA_003541875.1 Bacteroidota bacterium
CCACCAAAGGCGGCCGATCCTAGCGCTCCCGTAAACGGCAACAACCGTCGAAACATTGCTCTTTCATTAACATTCAGCGGGATGACGGAGTCAGCACAACCGCCGCCGCCTTCTTCCCTTCTGCCGGATCTCAAGACAGCGATGGATCAGGAGCAGCGGGAACGGTTCGTCGGAACGATCTTCCAGAAGGACAAAACGTACTTCAATGCCGTGATTGATGCACTCAACGGGATGGTGAGTTGGAAGGATGCGTCCCTGTATCTCCAGGACTTCTATGTCACGACCGGTCTCGACCCCTACCTTCCCGATGTGGTCGAGTTCACCGACATTGTCCAGCTTCGCTATTCGATGGTACCCAAGCCATGAAGTTCATCGATTGTGCAACAATTCATGTGAAAGCTGGTGACGGTGGTGTCGGATGAGTCAGCTTTAGGCGAGAGAAATTCATTCCCAAGGGGGGACCTAACGGTGGCAATGGTGGCCGCGGCGGGGACGTCATCATCCGCGCAAACCGACAACTCACTACGTTACTCGACTTTCGGTACAAGACAAAGTACCAGGCTCCGCGTGGAGAGCATGGTCTTGGCTATGACAAAACCGGCAAGAGCGGCGAGCATATCGTACTCGAAGTACCCACCGGCACCCTCATTCGCGATCTGGGCACGGGGGAGATCTTCGGCGATCTTCTCGATGACGGCCAGGGACTGCTAATTGCGAAAGGCGGGCGCGGCGGCCGCGGCAACGCAGAATTCGCAACTTCAACAAACCAGGCGCCCCGACAATTCGAACAGGGCGCTCCAGGTGAAGAACGTGAGATCGAACTGGAGCTTAAGTTGCTTGCAGATGTTGGTCTCGTCGGATATCCGAACGCTGGCAAATCAACATTGATCTCCGTGATCTCCGCGGCAAAACCGAAAATTGCAGACTATCCGTTCACGACACTCGTTCCCAATCTTGGCATCGTTCGGATTGACGCCGGCAAGAGTTTTGTGGTTGCCGATATCCCCGGACTTATCAAAGGCGCGCACATCGGTAAGGGACTTGGCATCCAGTTCCTCCGTCACATCGAACGGACGAAAGTACTGGTGTTCCTCATCGAAGCGACGAGCGAGAACCCCAAAGCTGACTACAAGGTTCTACTGAACGAGCTCAAATTGTTCAACAAGGACCTGCCGAAGAAGCCGAAGATCATCGCGCTGACGAAGGTCGATATAGTCGACGAGAAGACTCTCACGTCGCTAAAGAAGATCTCGTTCGGCAAAGTACCGACATTTCTGATTTCATCAGTCTCAAGTGCGGGAATCAAGAAGCTTGTTGCTGAAATGTGGAAGGCAGTCAGCAAACCTCCCCGTCGCCAAGGGTGAGCGCATGGCAGATCGA
>DPLS01000418.1:1712-9967 GCA_003541875.1 Bacteroidota bacterium
GCGAGAAGAACGATAACCGTGTGCACCGCACTGGTTCTTACGTTGATCGCAGTTGCGCTGGCGGCTCTCTCGTTTGGCAGTGTGAGCATTCCGTTTTCACACGTCATCGGAACAATTACGGGAAGCGAGAGCGTCACCGCAACCGAGCGGACAATCATTCTTTCGATTCGACTTCCCCGCATCCTGTTGGCCATGTTGGTTGGATCCGGACTCTCTGTGGCCGGTGTTGTGTTCCAGGCACTGTTGCGCAATCCCCTGGCCGAACCATATATCCTTGGCATCTCCAGCGGTGGAACTGTTGGAGCAATCATCGCCATCGGACTCTCTCTCGGTGCAAGTGCGATCACAACGCCACTCGCTTCTTTCGCTGGCTCGGCGGCCGTCATGTTCCTCGTCTACGGGATCGCCCATCGCCGGGGGCAACTCGACACGAACGCTCTTCTCCTAGGCGGGGTGATGATTGGAGCGTTCTTCAATGCGGTAGTCCTCCTCATCATTGCCGTGTTCAATCAGGAGTTGCGCAATGCATTCCTCTGGCTCATGGGCAACCTGAGCAGCGCAAACCCCGACGCAATCATAGTCGTCGCACCTGTCCTGCTCGTCGCTTCCCTCGTCTTGCTTCTTCAAGCAAGGAACTTCAACCTGATCTCCACGGGTGATGAAACAGCGATGCAACTCGGCGTTGAAGTGAAGAGGGTGAAACGACTTTCGTATCTCCTGACATCACTCATCACCGGGTTGGTTGTGTCGGTTAGTGGTGTGATAGGTTTTGTTGGATTGCTGATTCCTCATGTGTGCCGCATGCTCTTTGGCCCGGACCACAGGCTCCTGCTGCCCGCGTCGTTTCTCCTTGGTGCAAGCTACCTCGTCGCAGCCGATATTCTTTCGCGAACCTTGCTCGCACCGTCCGAGATTCCCGTGGGAGCGATAACTGCAGCACTTGGTGCGCCTGTATTTGTGTACTTGTTGCGTCGATCGTAGGACCACAGAAAGCAGTTCCCCTGTGAGGATCGAACGTTACCAATAGTCGGCTCATGTTGCCTTCCTACTTTGATTTGTGTACATTGGTTTCCAGAAAGTCACGCTGCAGATTACCTCTGAGGTTCATTGGAAAGCATGTACGCACTCGCAGTTGAGAATGTATCCTTCGGCTACACTCCAGACGTCCCAACGTTGCGTAACGTCTTGCTTGACGTCCACAAGGGTGAATTCCTCGGTCTGATTGGACCCAACGGCTCGGGGAAGACGACTCTGCTGCGACTGCTTGACCGCATCTACATCCCGCAGAACGGACACATCAGGTTCAACGGCCGTGACATTAATCTTCTCTCACGCACCGAAATTGCACAGCAGATAGCTTTCGTTCCTCAGGACACCGGACCGCTTTTCCCCTTCACTGTTCTGGAAATCGTCCTGATGGGACGCGCACCTCACAGCAGAGGAAGAGCGTTCGAAAACCCGCGTGACCGCGACATCGCCGCGGAGATGCTTTCGCTCACCGATGTTGCCCATCTTGCACACCAGCCGATCACCGCGCTGTCAGGCGGGGAGCGCCAACGCGTCTTCATTGCACGCGCCCTCGCACAGCAACCACAGCTCCTGTTGCTCGACGAACCCAATGCGCACCTCGACATCGCCCATCAGATCGAGATCTTCGATATCATCAGAAAGCTGAATCGCGGTTCAGGACTTACCGTGATCTCGGTTTCGCATGACCTGAACCTCGCCGGGGCCTATAGCGACCGTGTCGCGATGATGGTCTGCGGTGCGATTGCAGCAGTCGGAACACCCGAAGAGGTGTTTACAGAATCTCTCATTCTTGATGTCTTTCGTACTCCGGTGGTGGTTGATCGCCACCCGTCGGGAAGTGTACCGCGCGTAACACTGGTGCATTCGGAGCAGACTAGTTTGTGGGCAGGAAGAACGTCGGCACACGTCTCCAACAGGGTGGAGCCAACATCGTGAGAAGAAGGATTATCAGAGAAAAGGTTGTCCAGGCATTATACGCCTACGAAATCACGCACGATCCAGTCGAACATGTTATCGAACACGTCTTGGCGGGTCTGCTGAATAACAAGGAGTCGCACCACTTCGCCAAGAAACTGGTGATTGAGGCCGTCAAACACCGGGCCGACATTGACAAGGTGATCCAGGGGAAGGTGGCCAACTGGGACTTCGAGCGTATTGCCGTGCTTGACCGCGTTATACTCCGGATGGCAATCTGCGAATTGAAGTACTTCAAGGAGATCCCGCCGAAAGTCTCGATGAATGAAGCCATTGAGCTTGCGAAACTCTTCAGCACCGAAAAGAGCGGTCAGTTTGTCAACGGCATTCTCGATGCTGTGTTTGACGACCTCAAAAAGACTGGTGAATTGGGCAAGGCGGGGCGCGGGCTTTGGGAGGGGGACGCCAGCACACATCCAAAAAAGATGAAGGCGGACACGCCTCCTTAGATCCACATGCGTTCTTCCAAGTGTTTCGTCCTCCGCTTTGACATTCGCTTCTCACATCAAACCTCTCCGTTGTCATGACAGAAGGACGCGCCCCCACATTCCTTGAACGTCTGGGACTTCACCGGCCCGAACTGCGCGCCTGGGCCATGTACGATTGGGCAAACTCGGCGTTCGTACTCGTCATCATCACCTCCGTCTTCCCGATCTACTACCAGCAGGTCGTGGCCAATGGACTGAGCAAGGAGTCGGCAACGTCGCAATTCGGTTGGGCCACTACGATTGCCCTTACACTCGTCGCGCTCGCCTCACCGTTTGCCGGAGCCCTCGCGGACTCTCTGGCGGTGCGCAAAAAGATCCTCGCCGCCTCGATCGGCCTCGGGGTAGTCGCTACCGGCTGTATGTACTTCATCGGTCAGGGTGACTGGCTTCTTGCTCTGATCCTATTTTCGTTGGGCAATATTGGTGTTTCACTTAGTTTCGTTTTCTATGATTCCTTCCTGCCGCACATTGCAACTGCGGAAGAAATAGATCGTGTTTCGTCTGCAGGATATGCCGTCGGCTATCTGGGCAGCGGGCTTCTTCTGGCTGCCAATCTTCTGTTGATCCAGCAGCACTCAATCTTCGGCATCGCCGATGGGGCGACGGCGACCCGTGTGGCTTTCCTGAGTGTCGCCATATGGTGGGCATTGTTTTCCATCCCTCTCTTCCGGACAATTGCCGAACCCCCCCGCGTGCTCCAGGCGAATGAATCGGCAACCTCAAGTGCAATACTGATAACAATTCACCGATTGTGGGAAACACTCAAGGAGTTGCGTGGCTCATATCGTCAGGCATCTCTCACACTCCTCGCAATGTTCATTTACAATGATGGCATCGGCACCATCATCAGGATGGCTGCAATCTACGCAGCGACCATCGGGGTACCCCAGCAGGATGTGATTATCGCAATCCTTCTCGTACAGTTTGTGGGGATCCCATTCTCGTTCCTGTTCGGTAGTCTTGCCGGGAAGATCGGAACGAAACCGGCGATCATGGTCGGGTTGGTTGTCTATTGCGCCGTCAGCGTGGTGGCATACAGTATGACCTCTACTCTGGAGTTCTACATCCTTGCCCTCCTCGTAGCCATTGTGCAAGGGGGCACACAGGCGCTGAGCCGTTCTCTCTTTGCTTCGATGGTTCCGAAACATAAGGCATCAGAGTTCTTTGGGTTCTTCTCCGTGTTCGACAAGGTCTCCGGCATTCTGGGCCCGATGATCTTCAGCCTGATGATTATCATTACAGGATCGACGCGGACTGCAATTCTCTCGGTCATCGCCTTCTTTATCGTTGGCGCCGCACTCCTCAGTCTCGTGAAGGTCGCAGCAGGTCAGCAGGTTGCCCGCAACGCCGAAGCCCGCCTTCAAGCAGTGCCTCAGGACTGACATTGCCCCTTTCTGATTTACTTTCGTTTCTTTTTTCCTTAAATTTTTCTGGACACACTACATGAGGCGCCCTACACAGAGAATAGCGGTTTGCTTTCTGATCTCCTGCCTGGTTATCACCGCCTCACCCGGCGGCGAGAACAGTCAATCCAACAAGTATGTCAAAGTTGAAACCGCCATTGCGAGCGCCGATGTGAAAGCCGGCGGCAAGGGGACAATTCTGATCTTCTTTGTTCCAGTCGATGGCATTCACATCTACGCAGACCCCCCCGTCACGATGAAGCTGGAGAAGGATCGACTGCTCTCACTGGAGGGCGAGCCTGACTTCAGCACCGACAAAGAGAGTGGGTCCGTGTCAACATCGACGCCAGTCGAGCAGAGGTTTGCGGTTTCTTCAAAAGCCAAGCCGGGAGAACATACTATAAAGGGAACGATTGTCTACTACTTCTGTTCTGATACTGAGGGGTGGTGCCGAAAATTCTCACGGCCGATGGCATTGAAGCTGAACATTCACAAGCCTTGACCCATGACTGCCTACTTCTTCTCTGATGTACACCTCGGGCTGGGTTCCGCTCAAACAGAAAAACAAAAAGAGGATCGGCTGCTCTCGTTTCTACGAAGCATCCTCCCGTCGAGCGATTGTCTCTTCATCGTCGGAGATCTATTTGATTTTTGGTTCGAATACAAAACAGTTATCCCGAAAGGGTTCCATCGTACGCTTGCGGCACTTCAAGAATTCGCCGACAGGGGCGTGAAAGTGCACTACCTTGCAGGCAACCATGATTTCTGGATGGGAGATTTCTTTCGCACAGAGTTGGGCATGGAGCTTCACTTCGATCCATTTGAAACCACCGTGGCAGGCAAGCGCATCTGCTTCCACCACGGTGATGGCCTTGCCGAGAACGACACCGGCTACAAACTCATCAAACCTGTGCTACGGAACAGACTCAGTGTCCGGCTGTATCGCTGGCTGCATCCTGATCTGGGAGTAAAGTTGGCGCGTGGCTCTTCGCGTACCAGCAGAGAGTATACTGCCGGCAAACATTATGGTGAAGAAGAGGGAATGATACGATATGCCCGCACACAGATTGAGAGGGGTGCAGACATTGTCATGATGGGTCACCGACACAAACCGAGCGTAGTGCCCATCGGTCATGGCATGTATGTGAATCTGGGAGATTGGATTTCTTACAACACCTACGCTGAATTGCAGAACGGCGAACTGCAACTCAAAGTGTGGGACGGACACACGGGACAACCCTATGCCGACAGGAAATGACCCGGGGTACACCTCCGAAGAAATGGAGCGATACTTCAACGATCCAGACTATCGACGACAGAAAGGCAGATCAATGCCAAGCCGCAAGATAAAGGGCCGTTTTCAAGTATACCTGATCATCGCCACGGCGTTGTTGGTGTCGATGGTGGGGTATGGATGGTACCTTGCATCCGGACTTCCCTCTCTCGAGAAGATTGAGAATCCAAAACCGGAGCTGGCCACAAAAGTGTTTTCCGTCGACGGTGAGGTGTTGGACCAGTTCTATATCAAGAACCGCTCCCATGCATCCATCAACCAAATACCAAAAAATGTCATCGATGCCCTCATAGCGACAGAAGACAGAAATTTCTACAGCCATTGGGGCGTCGACGCTGTTCGTTTCATGAAGGCAATGGTGAAGAACGTCTTTCTCCTTCGTCGCGAGGGCGCAAGCACAATCACACAGCAACTCGCCCGCAACCTTTACCTCGGCCATGACGATAGGAACATCTTCGATACAATCACAAGAAAGCTCCGCGAGTTCATTACGTCAGTCCAGCTGGAGCGGAACTTCACAAAGGATGAAATCCTGGAGTTCTACCTCAACGTTGTCTATTTTGGCCGTGGGTCTTACGGCATCGCCGCCGCTTCTCAAATCTATTTCGACAAGCCGCCCGCCGACCTGACACTCGGTGAGACGGCAATCCTGATTGCGCTGTTGAAGGGACCGGCATACTACGATCCGGCCAACCATCCTGAGCGTGCTGCAAATCGCCGTAATACCGTGCTGGAACAGATGGTGAAGTACGACTTCATTACAACGGAACAAGCCAAAGAGGCGAAACAGGAGGACATTCAACTCAAGAGCTCTGAGGCAGTTTCCGCGGCAGGTATTGCTCCACATTTTGTTGAGCAGATCCGTCAACAGCTTGCTCAGAAAGCCGAAAAGTACGGCTACGACCTGTATCGCGATGGCCTATCGGTCTATACGACACTGGATAGCCGAATGCAACGACACGCCAACCGTGCGGTGGAGGAACACCTTGCGGAGTATCAGACGATGTTCGACAGCTTATGGAACTGGAAGCGAGAAAAGGATATTGCGGAACGTGTCATCGACCAGGCGATTCGGACATCGAATGAGTTCCGGAGAGGGGCATCTGCCTATCAACGCGACAGCATCTACTCGGCACTCCAAAGCAATGGGGCCTGGGTGGATTCCATGAAACGGGTTGCACAAATCATCGAGGTTGGTTTTGTGGCCATTGATCCGCACACCGGCGGCATCATGGCAATGGTGGGCGGAGCGAACTTCAAGAGCTTCAAGTACGGACTCAACCATGTTACGCAAATCAGGCGCCAGGTGGGGTCGGCATTCAAGCCGTTCGTCTACACTGTCGCCATCGACAATAACTATCCGCCCTGCTATGAACTGCTCAACCAACCCGTCACACTAATTATGGCAGACGGCAAGCGATGGGCTCCGACGAATTCTGATGGACTATTTGGAGGGAAGAGCACGCTTCGTGAAGGGCTCAAACACTCGATCAACCTTATTGCTGTCCGAGCAATCATGGAGATTGCTCCTGTGAATACCGTGGTCGAGTATGCAAAGCGAATGGGAATCTCTTCCCCGCTTCCTCCCTACGAATCGCTCGCGCTTGGTGCCGGAGAGGTTTCGCCACTGGAAATGACGGCCGCGTTTGGCGTTTTCCCGAATCACGGCGTCTATGTGGAGCCAAACTCCGTAGTCCGTATCGAAGATAAAGATGGAAATGTCATAGAAGAAAACATGCCTCAGCGTCGCGAAGTCCTGAGCGAGGAAACCTCATTCATTATGACATCAATGCTGCAGGGAGTTGTTGATGAGGGAACCGGGACTCGTGTGCGGAGTTACTTCCACCTGCCCGCCGCCGGGAAGACTGGAACAACGAATGAGTTTGCAGATGCCTGGTTCATCGGATATACACCACAGATTTCCGCCGGCGTGTGGGTCGGGTTTGACAACAAGAGCGTCCACTTTACGAACTGGGATGGACAGGGGGGGCGGGCGGCGGCGCCGATTTGGGGACGGTTCATGAAGTATGTCTATGAGGACCCATCAATCGCAATGCCGCTGGAGTATTTTGAAAAGCCGGCCACGGTTTTTGAGGAGACAATCTGTGCCGACACCAAGAAGCTTGCCACGGAATATTGTCCGAACAAGATGACGGAGTACTTCACCGAAAAGACCCGACCGGGCAAGTGCAACAAGCATACAACCCAGAAGTGGAATGAAGGCGAGGAAGGATTAGGAACGATTAGCTTCTAGTTCTGAGCGACGTTGCATTGACGCGCGCCGCATACCACATCTCAACCACCCCCGCCTCATCAATCTGTCGACAACTCCTGGTCGAATATGCTGTCAGAATCAACCTCTCGCGCTGGCTCCCGATTGTCGCCACTTCCTTTTCTTGCCAGTAGCAGCGGCAACGAAGCCAACGCAAACAATGCAGCAATCTTTAAGAACTTCATCGTCCCTCCAACTGTATCAATGACTGATTACCACTGTCGAACTCTGTCATAGAATACAAACAATAGGGGCCAGGCGCGGTGATTGCACTCACAGGTGGTGTCAGCTTTTTCCACTTACACGATGATCGACAAATGAAGAGTCCCGCCTTGTGAGCGGGACTCTCGACGGACCGGATTGAACTGCGGCTATTTTACGAGCATCATCTTCTTTAGGAAGGAAACCTCACCTGCGTTCATCCTGTAGAAGTACAGACCGCTCGAAAGCCCAACTGCATCGAACGAGGCGGTGTAATATCCTGCCGACTTCACCTCATCCACCAATGTGGCTATTCGCTGTCCCAGCAAGTTGTACACTTCCAGTCGGACGCGCGACTCCTTCGGCACTGCATACTCAATCTTTGTCGAGGGGTTGAATGGATTTGGATAGTTCTGGTCTAGTGCAAACTCCTTCGGCAGAGGTTTCTCACTCACTCCTGCTAACATATCAACCTGAACACCTTCGGTAAAATGAACTGAGCCATCAAGGTCAATCTGCTTAAGACGATAAAACCACATCCCACTTGATGCGGTGTTGTCCACAAAGGAATAGGAATGCGGTTCATTGGTTGT
>DPLS01000002.1 GCA_003541875.1 Bacteroidota bacterium
CCAGCGACGATGTAGCCGCCGTCGGTAGTCTGCTGGACTGAGAAGCCCTCCTCACCGCTTGTGCCGCCATATGTTCGCGTCCAGAGAGTGTCGCCGGAGGAGTTCGTCTTGATTAGGTACATATCGAACGAGCCGGCACCGACGGAATAAGTCCTCCCAGCGATGATGTAGCCGCCGTCGCTAGTCTGCTGGACTGAGAAGCCCTCGTCACCGCTTGTGCCGCCGTATGTTCTCTGAAATGTTGTTTGGGCGCGTGAAAGACTTATTCCGGCACAAAGTACGAGCAGGATGAGAGCAGATCGACGGAGAGAAACCTGTACCAGAGGCATTGTTGTAATCTCCTTTCTCGACATGGTTCGGTCAGACACGTCTAAATTGTGGTTGTAGGTGGCAATGGCACATAACTACTGGGTTATCGCCACAGTGTGGCGTTTAGCCGGTGGCTAATCGCCATGACGTGGCGTTTATTCCGATCCTGAACGTTTCTATCTGAAGCAAAGTTACGCCATCCCCGTACAACATGCAACGCGGCTATTCCGCAATGGCCACATGCACTTCTTGTACGGGCAGGGCCTTGAGAAGATCGGTGGAGGTGATCTCTAAGAGAAACCCGCGTTTGCCACCGTTGATGTAGATCTTTGGAAGGGAGAAGATGGTTGCTTCAGCGTACACGGGAATCTGTGTCCGTGTGCCGAATGGGCTTGTTCCGCCGAAGAGGTAACCAGTGTGCTTCTGTGCAGTTGCTGCATCGCAGGGCTCGATACGCTTTACATCCAAAATTCGAGCAAGTTGTTTTGTTGAAACCTCTCGGTCACCGTGCATGAGAACAATCAATGGCTTTCGCGCATCGGTTTGCATGACGAGCGTCTTGATGACAGCGTGCTCGTCAACGTTCAGCGCGGCGGCTGAGGCCTTTGTGCCTCCGTGTTCTTCGTACGTGTAGAGATGTGGGATGAAGGAGATCTTCTTCTCGCGAAGAAGTCGGATGGCAGGAGTGATGGGATAGTCGTTCGTTGCCATGCTGCATAGTCGTGACCCCAACCCTTGCCCTTCTCCTGAGAGGAGAAGGGATGTGGTCACCCTCCCAGCTTCTTGTGGCGCTTCATGAACTTTGTGAGTTGCGCGTTGACGAGCTTGTGGATTTCCCCCGCCGGTTTTCCGGTAAGAAGTGCGATGCCCTCGTCAATCGTCCTGACGCCGTAGATGTGGAACTTCTTTTCCCGGACTGCATCAACGATGTCGTGACGCAACATGAGATCGTTGAGGTTGCCGTGGGGCATGATCACTCCCTGCGTGCCGGTCAGTCCACGAGCTTTGCATACATCGAAGAAGCCTTCAATCTTCAGATTCACCCCGCCAATCACCTGGACCTCTCCGTTCTGGTTTACCGAGCCCGTCACTGCGAGGTCCTGACGGATCGGAACGCCCGAGAGGCTGGAGAGAATTGCGTAGACCTCGGTTGATGAGGCGCTGTCACCATCGACTCCAGAGTAAGATTGTTCAAACGCGATGCTCGCGCTGAGCACGAGCGGCTTGTCTTGAGCGTACTTGTGACGGAGATAGCCACCGAGGATCAGCACACCCTTGTTGTGCGAAGGTCCGCTCATGTCGGCTTCCCGCTCGATGTTGATGATGCCGGCGCGTCCCATTGCCGTTTTCACGGTGATGCGAGAAGGTTTGCCGAACGCGTAGTCGTGTACATCGAGCACCGAGAGGCCATTCACTTGTCCAACCACCGCTCCTTCGGTATCAATCATGATCGAGCCGTCGAGGATCATCTCCTGAATTTTCTCCTCAACCATTTTGACGCGTTCAATTCTCTCATCAATAGCCTTGCGGATGTGGATACCGGTGATCTGCGCGGCTTCTTCCTTCTTGGCCCAATAGTCGGCCTCACGGATGATATCGGCCAGCATACTAAACCGTGTGGAGAGCTTCTTCTGGTCGCCCGCAAGGCGAACACCATACTCGATGAACTCTGTCACCCCGCTCAGCTCAAAAGAACGGAGCTTCTCTTCATCACACAAACGCTTGATGAACGAAACGTAACTGGTCAACGACTTCTGATCGTTTGGCATTTCGTTCTCGAAGTCTGCCCTGATCTTGAAGATCTTCTTGAAGTCGTCATCCATCTCGTAGAGAACGTGGTACACGTACGCGTCACCGATCATGACGACTTTGACGTTCAGATCAATTGGCTCGGGCTTCAGTGCGGAGCTGCTCCCGAAGATGCTCGTCTCAAGCGGCTGGATCTCGATCTGGCTGTTGCGCAGTACTCGTTTCAGCGTTGGCCAGACGCCGGGTTCCGTGAGTGCATCGACCGCATTGATGACAAGGTAGCCACCATCGGCGTTCACCAGCGATCCGGCTTTGATATGGGTAAAGTCTGTGCGCCAGATGCCATTGCGATCGATCATGCGTTCGATGGTGCCGAAGAGGTTCTTGTAGCGTGGGTTGGTCTCGATGATGACGGGGGGACCCTTCTCCTCACTGTTATCCACGATCACGTTGACCTGATATTCGAGGAACGAGTCGTCGTCTTTGTGCATCTGGATTCCCAGCAAAGAAGTCTGTGGTTGCTCTTCGCGGGGATTGAACCGCTGAACGTTCTCCAGGACGTCTTTCTTTACATCATTCAGGTATTGCGTTGCTCTCTCGGTGGTGTACTTCGACTTCAGATCGTCAAGAAGTTCCTCAACGAAGGGAACAACGATCTTGTGCGTAAGCTCGTCCAGGGATTTCTTTGCACGCCGCTCAATGTTGCGCATCTCCCGCATTACCAGGTCCATCTGTCCTTCCATGCCAGCCTGGATGGCGAGGAGATTGTTAAGCTCCGACTGCTGCATTTCACCAGCATCGACCTTGACCTGAAGCTGTTCAACACTTGTTGGACTGCCATCGATAACGGGAGCGATCTCCGGACGCATCGATGGTCCGGATTGTACCTGAACCACTTCAAAGCCCTTGTCCTTCACGCGCTTCTCAAAATCCTTCAGCACGCTTCGCTGGCGCGACTGGAAGTGTTCCAGAAGAGATTTCCTCTGTTCCTGGTACCGTCGGCTTTCAAAAAGGGCAGGGACTCCCTTCAAAAGTTCGCTTACCAGTGTTCCCATGTCCTTCCTGAATGATACACCCTGCCCTGCAGGCAGCGTGATCATCAGGGGCGAGTCGGGATCATGGAAGTTGTGGACGTAGCACTTGTCCGTCAGTACGGCAGTTTGTTGCTCGTATTCGTGCAACAGCCGCTTGATGGTGGTGGTTCGGCCAGTGCCGGCACTGCCGGTGACGAAGACGTTGTATCCGTATCGCAGCATCTCCAGGCCCACGCGAAGCGCGCGCAGGGCACGATCCTGCCCGATGATCTCTTTGGATGGTTGCACCTGATCCATCGAGTTGATGCCGAGGTCGTGGGGTGTGCAGTGCCAGCGGAGTTGTTCTACGGGAATCTCATACCTGCTCTTGTCAACTCGTATCGTCTTCGCGATGACGTGCTTTGCTCGTCGGGGTGACTTCTGCTTCTTTGCCATTGGACGTACAGAAGAGTAATGGTTGTTGTTATTCGGTGTGAAGGGTACGTATTGTAGTAAAGAGAAGCAAGCAAACAGATATCGTCTGTGTTCGCAATCCCACCTTCTAGTACTCCTTCCTATTGGAATACAGGTTCATGAGAATTCCAATCATCACCATGTTCGTGAGAAGCGCGGAGCCACCGTAGCTGAGGAACGGCAACGGCACCCCGACAACGGGCAGCAGCCCCACAGACATTCCCACATTCATGAACACATGTACCGCAAAGATCGCGGTGATGGCGATTGCGAGTGTGCTTCCGTATTTGTTCTTGACGATGGAGCCGAGCCTTACGCCACGGAGAAGGAGCGTAACGAACAATCCCAGCACTACGGCGGCCCCAATGAAGCCAAACTCTTCTCCGATAACGCAAAAGATGAAGTCAGTCCATTGTTCCGGGATGAAATTGAGTTGTGTCTGAGAACCGTGAAGAAGTCCTTTCCCCAAGAGCCCCCCCGATCCGATGGCAACTTTGGATTGGAGGACGTTGTACCCTGCACCCAACGGGTCCGCATTGGGGTCGAGGAATGTTGCGATGCGCTTCTGTTGATACGGTTTCAACCCCTCATAGATGAACTGAACGGAAATACCAACAAGCACGGTGGCAGAAAATACGACAGCAGCAAGAATCCGGTTTTCCTTTGTGATGTAGATGAGAAGTCCCATCACGATAACAGTGATGAAAAACGGGGTGATCCCGAATAGCGCCGCAACGGCAGCTGCGACTGGCGCAACAACCGAAAGCAGTGTGAACTTGGTCGCACCACCCCAATACAATACAGGAACGAACATCCCCGCGTAGATCATCGCCGTTCCTGTGTCGGGCTGCATCATGATCAATGCCGTTGGCAGGAGAACAATGCCCGTGGCGACTGCAAGGTTGTTGAACCGCTGCAGGTTCACATCAGTGCGGGAAAGATACGTCGCGAGCGCAAGAGCTGTCGTGATCTTTGTGAACTCGGACGGCTGGAGCCGGAACGCACCGAGATTGAACCAACTCGTCGATCCCGACACGGTCTTCCCCAGGATGAGTACCGATACGAGCAGAAGAATGGACAGGAAGTACGATGGATACGAAATGAATTGCAGCAATTTGAACGGGAGGAATGTCATCACAACAAGTATGAGGAGCCCGATCCCCGCGAACATTAGCTGCTTGACCGAGACATCGGAAGCATGCGCGTCGAATGTTGCACTGTAGATGGAGATCAAGCCCACAACGACAAGCGCCAGCGTGGTCAGTCCCGTAGTGAAATCGATGTGCTCTCTGAAGTACGAGGTCATGAGTTAGTGGACACCGGGCGTTTTCGCTTGTGAAGAGCTGGTGATGTTCTTTTCTTTTGTGAGAGAAGATTGAGCAATCGGCGACTTCGCCTGCACATCTTTGTCAAACCGGATCAATCGGCCATACAAGTACTGCTCGATGCACATGCCCGCAATAGGGGCTGCGAACGATCCGCCGTAGCCGACGTTTTCAACCATGGCGACAATGGCAATCTTGGGATTTTCAAAAGGAGCGAACCCGATGTACCATGCATGACTTTTGCCGTGGGGATTCTGTGCCGTGCCGGTCTTGCCACCAGATTCAACTCCTTTTACTCGTGCAAGTCCGCCGGTGCCGCCTGGTTCTTGAACAACGCCTCGCATTCCCTCCCGAATAACCCGCCAGGTATCTTCTTTCAAGGAGATGGTCCGCTGATCGTGCGCGATCTTGACCGTGTCATGCGTGGCCTTGCGAATGATCCCCTGTACCGCATGTGGTCGATAATAGTGTCCCTTGTTACCCAACGCCATTGCGTACAACGCCATCTGGAGTGGCGTAACACCGAGTTCCCCCTGGCCAATTCCCAGGCTCGGGAGAAAACCCCTCGTCCATCCATTCTCGCCGTAGCGCTTGTTCATCCACTCTGTTGTGGGAAGGAGACCGGGGTTCTCTTCGTAAATGTCGACCCCGGTCGGCTTCCCAAATCCAAACTTGCTTCCATACTCCGACCAGGAGTCGAGACCAACTTTGAGCATGAGTTGGTAGAAGTAGACATTGCAGGATCGCTTGATGGCATCCACCATGTCAACACTGCCGTGCACATGCTCATCCTTGAATATCTTGTTTCCCATCCGGAACGATCCACCACAGGTGATCCTCCATGAGGGAGAGACGATCTTGTTTTCAAGGGCAGCAGCGGCCAGAATCATCTTGAAGGTGGATCCGGGCGGATAGCGGGTGAGGGTTGCTCTATTAAAGAGGGGATGCGCTTCATCGGTATTGAGCGAATGCCAGATTTCTGCAGGCGTCACTCCGCTGAAGAGTGACAGATCGTAGTCCGGCTTGCTCAGCATTGCAAGGATTCCACCATTTTGAGGATCGATGGCAATGAGCGCGCCACGCTTATCTGCAAAGAGCGACTCCGCGAGAGTTTGAAGCGAAAAATCCATTGTGAGAAGCAGGTCGTCACCTTCCACCGAAGGGACATCATGCTTTCCGTTATCGAAGCGCCCAACAACCTGGCCGCGGACATTCACCGTGCTGAATTCGGCCCCTTTCTGGCCGCGGAGAGCTGATTCATACTGAGCCTCCAATCCCGTGGCTCCGGCCACATCACCTTGCGTGTACCCTTCGCCGAGAGACTTGAGTTGGGTTTCCGAGATCTCTTTTGTATAGCCGAGGATGTGGGATGCTCGCGCCGGGGTTGTGTAGTAGCGCTTCGACTCGATTTGGTAGTCGACGCCGGGGAGCTGGTCGCGGTACTCTTCCAGTGCGGAAAGAATCTTGAAGTCGATGTCGCGCTTCACCTTTGCGGGAACGAAGCGATTGTACTGTTCCCCTTTCTTCACACGCTCCCGAACATAGGCCGGCTCGACCTGCAGGATGGAAGCGAGAAGGTCAGTATTCCGCTTATCGAATTCAAACGGCATGATGGAGACGGTGAACGCGGGACGGTTGTCCACGACAAGCCTTCCCCTCCGATCATATACGTATCCTCTAATCGGCTCCTTCGGGATGGTGCGGATACTGTTCTCTTCGGATTTCTTCCCGTACTCGTCGGCATAGATGTACTGCAGTTGATATAACCTTCCCAGATAGAGAAAGATCGTCAATGTGATTATGGCGTAGAGTACGCGTCGCTTTCCATAGATGTTTATATCGTCTTGAATTGACATGGTCAGGACAAGTACTTCCGCGCGAACGCGAACATGGGTAACAGCGCAATGGCCGCCGTGTATGCCGTAGTCGGGATCCCGTAGGCGAGCACCGACCGGGTCCAGCCGAGATCGCTTCCTTGGAGGAAGATAATGAAATAGAAAACGTTGTGAACAAAGGAGGCAACCGCAACAATCACGATGAACTGGTAACCGCCCAAAGTGTTGTAGGTCTTGTTCTCGTTATAGAAGTATCCCGCCGTGAACCCGGCCACGGTCTTTGCCAGCGCTGCCAGGCCGAGCATGCTCTCTGTCATTCCCATCAGGTTCATCACGAGGCCGATGAAGAAGCCCGCCGTTGTCCCCGCAATCTGACCTTCACGAATCGCGATGTACACGATCCAGACAACGAGAATATCGGGAACAATGCCGGCAAGTGACAGGAACTTCACCAGCGTAGAATCAACAACGACAAGGATCAAGGAGAGGATAACGTAGAAGGAGATGCGTCGCGCCACAGGTTTTCTCATTTCGTATGTTTCTGTTCGAGGGCAACGCGTGCCGAATCGGCGGTGTGCATGATAACGAACACCTGCTCGATTCGGGACAGATCGACGCTTGGAGCAACTTCTATCGTTTGGAACAACGCACCCGGTGTCTGCGACGTCTTGCTCACGATTCCGATCTTGATGCCCGAAGGGTAAATCGTACTATATTCCGATGTGATCACCAGGTCCCCAATCAGAACATCCTGGGTCTTGGCAACATTCTTCAGAGAAAGATGTTCGCCGCCTTCCCATTGCAGTATCGCATCAACACGGCCGCGCTCCACTTTCGCACTCGCCCGGAAATCCTTGTTCCAGAGGATCTGACCGATGGCATAACGTGAGCTTGTCGAGAGCACCCTTCCCACAAGCCCCCCCTCCGTCACGATGGGCATGTTGGGCCTGACGCCGTCGCCCTCACCAACGTCCAAGGTAATCGTATTCTGAAGCAGATGCATCGTCTTTCCAACAACCGTTGCGGCCACATAAGTGAAGGGCGAACGTTCCTTGAGGGCGAGAAGTTGTCTCAAACGGTCGTTCTCAAGTTTTGCCTCCCGCAATCTGATAAGCTCTTCCGAGAGGGAAAGATTCTGCTCGCGAAGGATTGTGTTTTCGCTTCGGAGCTCGAAGTAGTTTGGGATGAACCCAAAAGCGCTTTCCACGGCGCCGATCGTTGCTAGGGTCAACGAGCGAATCGTGCGAATTTGTGGGGCATCGTTCAGCGCCAGGAGAAGGAGGGAGATCAGAACGTAGAAGATGAGGAGCAGATATTCTTTGAAGAGGAGAACTATGTCAACCAGGCGCCTCATAGGTTGTCATCTGCCGAGTGTCCATCGAGCAACTCGTTTCGGCCTTAGTATCTCCTGCTCTTGATGAGGACTTTGGAGTAGTGGTTCAAGTTCTCAAGAACTTTGCCTGTTCCGCGGACTACGGCAGTCAGCGGGTCTTCCGAGATGTGGACCGGTAAGCTTGTTTCGAGCCTGACACGCTCGTCCAGTCCTTTCAGCAGTGCGCCTCCGCCGCTCAGCATCACGCCGCGATCAAGGATATCCGCTGCCAGCTCGGGTGGTGTGCGCTCGAGCGTAAGCTTGATGGCCTCAACGATTGCCGCGACAGGTTCACTCAGTGCCTCGCGTATCTCGACGGAGCTTGCCTCGGTTGTTTTGGGAATACCATTCACGAGGTCGCGCCCCTTCACACGGATGTTGATTTCCTCCTTGAGCGGCATTGCCGAACCGACTTCGCATTTGATCGCCTCTGCCGTTCGTTCACCAATCAGAATATTGTGGTTCTTCTTGAAGAACTGCAGGATTGCGTTGTTCAACTCATCTCCCGCAATGCGTACCGACTCTTCATTAACAATACCCGACAGAGCAATGACGGCAATCTCCGTCGTGCCACCACCGATATCGACAATCATGTTGCCGACCGGCGCCTCGACATCCATCCCCACACCTATTGCAGCGGCCATGGGTTCTGCAATCAAGTGGACTTCCTTTGCACCGGCGTGTTCCGCGGAATCTCGCACTGCGCGTTTCTCCACTTCGGTAACTCCGCTCGGCACGCATACTACAATCCGACGGCTCGGCATCCAGTTGGCGTGGATCTTCTTGATGAACTCGCGCAGCATCCCCTCAGCGATTTCAAAGTCGGCGATCACACCGTCTTTCATCGGCCTGATCGTGCGGATGTCGCGATGCGTTCTGCCAAGCATCTCCTGCGCTTCCTTGCCGATGGCGACGATCTTCTTCGTGTTTCGATCAAACGCGACTATGGAGGGCTCGTTCAATACGATCCCTTTGCCCCTCATGTAGATGAGAGTGTTGGCAGTGCCAAGGTCGATGGCAAGGTCTGCAGAAAAGAAATTGAAAAGTCCCATGGGGCGAACGGATTACAGGTTATTTAACAAATCTCAATGTTTGAAATGTCTGATTCCGGTAAAGACCATGGCGATATTGTTTTCATCTGCGGCGTGGATGACTTCTTCATCGCGAATGGATCCTCCGGGTTGAATCACAGCCGTTGAACCGGCTTTTACTGCTTCGAGCAGTCCATCGGCAAACGGGAAGAAAGCGTCCGACGCGACGGCGGTATCCTTGACAACGAGTCCGGCCTCGACTGCTTTCTGTGCCGCGACACGCGCAGAGTCGACGCGAGACATCTGTCCGGCCCCGACACCAATCGTTCTGTCGGGGCGCGCATAGACAATAGCGTTCGACTTCACGTGCTTTGCCACGCGCCACGCGTACAGCGCTGCTCGCGTCTCTTCATCGGTCGGTTTCCGCTTCGTGACGACCTTGAAGCCGTCTTTGGTAAGCCGACCTTTGTCGGAATCTTGAACGAGAAAACCACCGGGGATGCTTCTAATTTCCAGTTCGTCGAGCGCGCGCAAATCAACAGCAATGCGGATAAGCCGTCGATCCTTTTTCTTCTTGAGGAATTCGAGCACAGAATCTGGGAACCCCGGCGCAATGATTACCTCGGTAAATATCTCATTCATCTTCTCTGCGGCGTCACGATCCAGCGGCCGGTTCATTGCAACGATACCCCCAAAGGCCGATTTGGAATCTGTTGCCAGTGCCTTTGTGTATGCTTCGAGGAGTGTGGTTCCGGAGCCCACACCGCATGGGTTTGTATGCTTGATGATTGCGACTGTTGGCTCATCGAATTCCGCAACGAGCTTTGCGGCAGCAGCGATGTCCACAATATTGTTGTAGGAGAGTTCCTTCCCGTGGAGCGTCTGAAACAGCGATCCGAAATTCCCATACACAGAGGCCCGCTGATGTGGATTCTCGCCGTACCGGAGGTTGGTCTCCCGGCGCATTGATATGTGCAGGAGGTCGGGCAGGCAGTTCTCCTTTTTCTGCGCGCGGTCAAGATACCGCGAGATGGCAGCATCATATGACGAGGTATGACGGAACACTTCCCTAGCCAGCGTGAAGCATGTGGTATCAGAGATGCGTCCACCGTTTGAGCGAAGCTCCTCAGCGACCGCCGGATATCGATCGGGGTTGACGATCACGGCTTTGTGCTTGAAGTTCTTTGCTGCGGAGCGAATCATTGCAGGCCCGCCAATATCGATTTGCTCAACGGCTTCGTCGAGCGGGACACCGTTGCGAGCAATGGTCTGCTCAAACGGATACAGATTCACTACAACCATATCGATGGCCTGGATGTGGTGTTCCCGCAATTGTTGAGTGTGACTGTCATTGTCAGCGACAGCAAGCAAAGCACCGTGGATCTTCGGGTGCAGAGTTTTAACACGTCCATCGAGAATCTCCGGGAACTCCGTCACTTCGGAGACCGAGCGTGTTCGAATGCCATTGGTACTCAGGAGGGTATGGGTGCCGCCCGTCGAGATAATCTCGACGTTCAACGCCTGCAAAGCCTGTGCGAATTCCACGAGACCGCGTTTGTCGGAGACACTGATGAGAGCGCGGCGGATATGAGGCAAGAGTACTCCTTATGCTTCAAACTAGTGTGTTACTACAGTGTTACGTGTGAGAGTGACAGCTCCTTCAGCAAACAGACGCAAGGCCTGAGGATAGATCTCGTGTTCGATTTTCAGAACTTTTGCAGCGACGATTTCTGCTGTATCCCCCAGGTCTATCGCCACCCGCTTCTGCAATATGACAGCACCGTGGTCGAACTCTTCATCCACGATATGCACCGTTGCTCCACTCACAACTTCCTTGTGTGCAACAACCGCCTCGTGCACGTGCATCCCGTACATTCCCTCACCGCCATATTTTGGCAGCAAAGCGGGATGGATATTAATGATCCGATTCCGGAACGCGGCAATGATCCGGGGGTGAAGCCGCTTCATATATCCTGCAAGCACAATGAAGTTGACCTCGTGCTGCCGAAATGTTCCCAGCAACGTATCGACAAATGTCGACTCGTCAGGAAATTGCCGTTGACTCATGTTCACCGCCGGTATTGTATGTGCTCGCGCAATCTCCAGAATGCCGGCGCTCAAATTGTTGCTGATGACAACCCGAACCCGAACGTTTGGCACTGTGCCTCGCTGGATAGCATCGAGTATGGCCTGGAAGTTGGAGCCTCTCCCTGAACCAAGAACTGCAACTTGCAACATGCTACTCAACGCGTTAGGGTGGTCAGTTAGTGGACAAAGTTAAAGTTATTTTGTAACAAAGGCAACAAACGCAGACTGGTTGGAAAGGAATGAGGTCCAGTGTGGGCGCCACCTAACTGACGGCTGATTCAAGGTACTGGATGGAAGCAGAACTTGCATCTACCTGTACTCTCAAGCCGATTGGCAACGTCATCTTCTGTGGCAGGTGTGCAAACGGTAGGTTGGAGATGAAAGGTCTTCCTGCATGGCGGGCAACCTCATCAAGAATCTCTTCTACACTCAGCGATGGTTTGGCTTGGTCTTTGGGCAGGCAGTCAGAGAACTGTCCGGTGAGTACGGCATTGCATTTGGAGAAGACTTTGGCGTTGCGAAGCTGTGTCATCATCCGATCGACGCGGTACGGCTCTTCACCGATGTCTTCCAGAAAGAGCACAGCATCGGTTGTCCTCGGAAAGTAGTGAGTACCCAGCAGAGACACAACGATGGAAAGATTGCCTCCGACAAGTCTACCAACAGCCTTGCCGGGGTGTAATGTTGATGGCTGGACTCCGGGCGGGAAAGAGATGCGTCCGATTTTCTTTGTTGAAGTCACAGTTCGCCAGAACAATTCTTCCGTAAACCCATCGATAGTGTCGGCCATATCGACGCCAGCCATTGGGCCGTGGAAGGTGATAAGGCCGCACTGGCGCCACAGAGCGAGCTGCAGGGCAGTGATGTCGCTGAAGCCCACGAGTATCTTCGGATTCCGTGAGATGAGTCGGTAATTGAGTTTCGAGAGAAGTCGGGGTGTGCCATATCCTCCGCGCAGGGCAATGATTGCTTTGACGCGTTGATCTTCAAACATCGCGCGCAGATCTGCCAGACGCTCTTCATCAGCACCGGCAAGGTAGCCGTGCACTTTGCCGACGCGCTCACCAACAGTAACCCGATACCCAAGACGTTCGAGATAGTGGACCGCCCTCTCGATTCTTGGTGGATCGGCAATCGGGCTGGCTGGTGTGACCAGTCCAATGAGGTCACCATGTCGAAGCCGCTTTGGCTTTATGATGTTCAAGGTATCAACTGATCTTTAATTCTGTGGCAAGATACGTATTGAGCATGCGAAAATCAAAATTCGAATCGATCAACGTAATCGTATATCTACTTGATTTTGGCGCGCAACACCCGTAAGTTGAGGCCGTTCGCCTAGGACGAATGCCGTCTCCCTTCCGGAGTTAGTGGGAAATGTCCGACCAGAATCCCGAATTCGAGCGAGTCCGCTACAATGTCCTCTTCGAGGCTCTTTCCGATGCTGCATTCCATGCAGTGAAGGGCAAGTTGAAGGAGCGCCGGTATCGTCCGAACGAGATTATCATTGAGGAGGGAACCGATGGAGAGGAGCTGTTGCTGATCGTTTCGGGTCGGGTAAAGATATCGAAGACGATGCGGGATGGAACGGAATATCTCCTTGCACTCTTGCATGACGGCGACTTCGTTGGAGAACTGGATCTGATCGATGGACGGACGCGCTCCGCAAGGGTCACGGCACTGGATGATACAATAATCCTCTCTCTCCACAAAAGTCACTTCGAACTGCTCCTTCACTCAAGCCAGCCGTTCGCAATTCGGTTGTTGACGGTGTTGAGCGTCCGGCTCAGGGCGCTGATTCATCATTTTGCTTCCGAGACCGAACGAAAGGCACTGGAAGCAAGGATCGAGTTGAGCAAGCGGGAACATCTGATTGAAGCCACAAAGAAACTGAACTCCACGCTTGACCTTGAGATGCTGTTGCAGATTATTCTCGACATCGCCCTCGATATGGTTCATGGAGATCGTGGTACGGTCTACCTTTTCGACGAGCGAAAGGGGGAGTTTTGGGCAAAGGTTGCCAAAGGACTGGAAGGCAACGAGCGTGTAAAAATTCACCTGGGGATGGGACAGGGGATTGCCGGTTATGTGGGAGCCACCGGAGATACAATCAACATTCCCGATGCGTATCTGGATCCTCGCTTCAGCCCTGATGTTGACAAGTCTACCGGCTATAGAACGAAATCGATCCTTTGCATGCCGATGAGAAACAATGACGGCAAAATCATTGG
>DPLS01000123.1:0-607 GCA_003541875.1 Bacteroidota bacterium
TCCCTTGCTTCGACCGAGACATTCAACATCAAGTTCAAGAGAGCGGCAATTGTGAACCTCTTCTTTGACAATTTCACAGCAGGAGCGGGGAACTGGACAATTACAAATGATGGCGGCACCTGCGTATGGGCAATCGCCAACACTTCAGCACGGTACCTAATGCCCGCAGCATCCGTACTTCCTGTTCTGGCGGCAGATGTTGACCTGTGCGGCAGTGGCACCACCTTGCTCTCAACGGCAACTGTGGCATCGTCCATCAACTGCACAAATACATCCAATATCTCACTTGAGTGGGACAATGACTGGCGATTCCTTGCCTCAGGAGACATCGCTCGCGTCGAATTCTCCACCAATGGTGGAACGACGTGGACGCAAGTTGTCCAGTGGGCTGGAGTCGACAGGAGGACTACGCACGAATTCTATACATTGCCCGCAGCCACTGGAGCGGCTGCCTTGAAGGTGAGGTTCGTGTCGATCCAGCCGGGCTGGGATTGGTGGTGGGCGATTGACAACGTCCAGATCAAAGGTGACCGGGCAACCGGTGTGGACGAGTACGGCACTGGTGTGCCCGTCGAGTTCGCACTGTCGCAGAACTACCCGAACCCGT
>DPLS01000123.1:852-4549 GCA_003541875.1 Bacteroidota bacterium
CAGAACTACCCGAACCCGTTCAACCCAACAACCACAATTCAGTATGCGCTGCCGGAACAGGCAACAGTCACTCTGAAGGTGTTCAACCTCCTTGGACAGGAAGTTGCAACGCTCGTGGACGGCATGCAGCAGGCTTCCTACTTCAAGGTCACGTGGGACGGCCGCAACTCGGTGGGTCAGCAGGTATCAACCGGAGTCTACTTCTATCAGCTCGATGCAAAGTCAGTGAGCGGGAAGAACTTCGGCAGCATTAAGAAGATGCTGTTCATCAAGTAACGTCTCCTCGTTTCACAGAGAAGCCTTGTTCCCTTTCGGGAACAAGGCTTCTTTTTTGCCTGCCTTTCTCGCTTCACGCGGGACGCAATTCCTCGCTGCACGGCAACCTCTTCCTCATTCGTCACTAATCTTTGTTCGATCTTCAAAACCCTTCAGCCTTCTGCACGCGCCCCATTCGTTGTCCCAAGAACCTCTCTCCTATCTCAGCAAACTTCGCGGGAATATCGCTCACATAGAACTGGAGGTTCGGTCTCTGCTTGCTTGGATTGCGGAGTCCCTTCTCGTCCAGCACTCGCTCCACTTCTACCCCTGTCGCCTCTCCCGAATCGATTAGAGCCACCGCCCTGTCCAGTGCAGCCGAAATTGCCCTTCTGAGAATCGGGTAGTGGGTGCAACCGAGAATCAACGTATCGATCTTCTCCTGCTTGAACGGGAAAAGGTATTCTGTCGCAACCGCATCCGTGACTTTGTGATCAACCCATCCCTCTTCAGCCAGGGGAACGAACAAGGGACACTCCTGCGCAAACACCTGCACCTCGCCATCCAGTTGGCGCACGGCGTTGGTGTAGGCGTTGCTATTGACCGTCGCCCGTGTACCAATGATGCCAACACGCTTCTTTGTTGTAGCCTTCACAGCAGCCATAGCCCCGGGAACGATCACTCCAATCACCGGCATCTTTGCATGTTTCTGCACAACGTCGAGCGCCACAGCCGAGACGGTATTGCACGCGATCACAACCATCTTCACATCCTTTGATATGAGAAAGTCAACATCCTGAGCTGCGTACTCTCGCACAACTTGTGGAGACTTGGGCCCGTAAGGAACGCGGGCGGTGTCGCCGAAGTACACAATGTTTTCGTGAGGCAGACGCTGCGTGAGCGCATGCACAACGGTCAAGCCGCCGATGCCGCTATCGAATACGCCGATGGGTTTGGAGTTCATTTTGAGTTGATGAGGGTAAGAGTCCACAAAGCCATTTGATCAAAATCCCTTATGCCAGTTCCTGCTCCTGGAGACTGCGTATGGTCTTGAGGAGTTCCGAGCTGATCATCTCGCGCCAGACCGGATCGGTCACAGGTTTCCCTCCGCGATCAAGAACATAGAATGCATCCACAATGCCATCTACACGCGTCGCAATCTTGGCGAAGTAGATGTCGAGCGCAAGACGTGAGATCGTTTCCGTGATTCTGAAGAGGAAACCAACCGAATCCGGAGCATACACATCAATGATCGTGAACCGGGGATTGTCCTCGAACTCGACATCAACCCGGACGTTCGGATTTGCCGGTAGCTTCGGTCTTCTCTTCCATCGCCGATGATGGGCCTCGAAAAGGTGCTGAACATCCAGCTTCCCTTCCATGACCTGCGTGAGATCGTCCGCGATCTTTTTGCACACCGGCTGGGTCAGCTCACGTTTGCTGGTTGCTTCGCTGACCCGAAAACGGTCGATGATAATGCCATCATTGCGAGTAAAGACGTTGGCATCGAAAATATTCGCGTCATTCGCAGCAAGCACCGCGCAGAACCTGGAAAGAGCGAACGGGGCATCCTGCGCAACAAACGTCACCTCGGTATACCCTTCCGAATGGCTGAAAAGCGTGGACACGGTTTCAGCAAGCTCGCCCTTCTCTATATGTCGCGCAATCTCCGCTTCAGTGAAGATTGCCGTGTACGCATCACTCTGGATCCCCTGCAAATGACGCTCCACTTTCTCGCGTGAGAGTGATGAGCTCAGGCTATCGACAATACCGACTTCGATCGCTTCCCGCTGCGACTGGTGAAACGCGTCGATCTGGACGCCTTTCAAATTTCGACGCAGCACCT
The DNA here is from genome assembly GCA_003541875.1 of Bacteroidota bacterium. Taxonomy (GTDB): domain Bacteria; phylum Bacteroidota; class Ignavibacteria; order UBA10030; family UBA6906; genus UBA11986. Next base: position 2,954 of record DPLS01000123.1, read on the forward strand.
CGGATGTCCGCATGTACAAATCCTGCAACATCGATGCCTTCCACTCGGTCCAGACGTTGACGTTGACGGCAGAAAGATCGGCGTAGGTCAGGAGATAGAGATAGTCCAGTTGTTCGGGACGTTCAAACTTTGACGCGAATTCCTTGATCGTCTCGGGGTCATGGATATTCCGGCGGAATGCAATCTGCTCCATGATGAGGTGGTTGCGAATGAGAAACGCAACGTCCGGAAACATCTCCTGCATGTACAGCCGCTCAAAAATCTGTCGCGCCATCTCTACCCCCGTTACTTCATGGTCGCCAACACCTCTTGGCTTGCCGATGTCGTGGAGGAGGAGAGCCACGTACAGGATATCCTTCCTCTTCAAGTTGCGGAATACCTCCCGAAGCACCCCCTGTTGATCGCGCAGCCGCTCCGCATTCGCAATCGCGACGATGGTATGCTCGTCCGCAGTGAAGTAGTGATAGACGTTATGCTGGAAGAAGGCTACAAGCTCCCCAAACTCAGGTATGTATTTCCCGAGAATGCCCAAGTCGTTCATCTCGCCGAGCGTCCTGGCAACCCGTTTCGAGCCGATGATCCTCCTGAACAAGGTCGCAAGCACTTCATCGGCCTGCATCGACGGAGTTATCAGATCGGCGCTACGCTCGATAGCGGACTTCAGACGAAAGTCCATGTCCACATCCAGTTCGGCGGCGCGGACAAAGGCCTCAAAGATGGCACCAGCCCGATCAAAGCGCATAAGCTCATGGTCGATTGAGAGAGTGTCACCGCGGAGCCACAGAAACTCCTGGATCTTCTCCCCCTCTCCTTGCAGCCGAGACGAATCAGCCAGCTTCTCCCTGTAGAGATTTGTCAATCGTTGGTGGAGACGATGCACGGTGCGTGCATGGAGATAGTACTCGTGCATGAACACTTCAACCGATCTGAGTTCGGCCTTCGAGCCGTAACCCAATTCCTCGGCAACCTCAAGTTGAAGCGCGTACTCCAGCGTATCGTGGAGTGCGTTGCGTCGATAGTGCATGGCATGACGCGTGCGCAGAAGGAACTCATATGCCTTGAGAGCAGCCTGGTATTCGTCAACATCGACGAGGTTCTTGATCTTGAGAAAAGTGAGGAACTCTTTCGTCAGGCTCGTCCGGCCTGTGGCAGGGACGAAACAAGCTGTATCGCCGGCGCGGTGGAGCCAGAGCAGGGTATGCACATCACGGAGACCGCCGGCACTCTTCTTTACGTTGGGTTCAAGGAGTTTCACCGAGTTGCCAAATTTCAGGTGGCGGCTCCCGATGTCCTCAAACACGCCGTCAACGAACCACGCGTCATTCCCTGATGAGGTTGCACTCTTTAGCGCGGCATAGAGCTCGTCGGCAAGCTGGCGATTGCCACAGATGAAGCGGCTTTCAAGCATCGAGGCCCACGAGTCAACTATGGACCCTCGTATTTGTACTGCTTCGTCAAGCGTGCGCACACTGTGCCCCACCGTCATTCCTGCATCCCAAAGCAGGTGCAGGAACGATTTCGCCGTTTGACTCACGCCCTCACGATTGGCACCTGCAGGACATAGCACCATCACGTCAACATCCGACTGGGGGCAAA
>DPLS01000383.1 GCA_003541875.1 Bacteroidota bacterium
GAGAAGATCATCGGTATCATCAAGCGACACTATCCGAACCATGCAATTCTCGCTGAGGAGAGTGGTACGAGCGCCAGTGGCGCCAGCAGCACGTCATCGGACTACAAGTGGGTGATCGATCCGCTGGATGGGACAACGAACTTCCTTCATGGACTTCCCATCTTCTGCGTTACCATCGCTGTCGAGTACAAAGGCGAGATCGTTGCAGGAGTTGTCTACGATCCGAACCTCGAAGAACTCTACACAGCGGAGAAAGGTGCTGGCGCATACTGCAACGGCAAACGTATGAAAGTGACGGCAACATCAGAGCTCATCAACAGCCTGCTCGTCACGGGGTTTCCGTATGACATCGCGAAAAACCCGGACAACGCGGTCGAGCACTTCGTCAACTTTCTGATGGAGGGCCAGGCAGTACGCCGACTCGGATCGGCTGCTCTTGATCTATCCTATGTCGCGGCCAGCCGGTTCGATGGGTTCTGGGAGGTGAATCTCAATCCGTGGGATATGGCAGCAGGATTGCTCTTTGTGCAGGAAGCGGGCGGAAAGGTGACAGACTTCTCAGGAGCCCCATCATCAATCTACAAGAAACAGGTGCTCGCATCCAACGGCGTCATCCACGAAGCGATGTTGAGCGTGCTAAAGAAGGTGTAGCCTGACGCTCACTTCTCTGCTTTGTTACTTCGTGTAGCGCTTTTCCACGCCGGGCGGCACATGAAACATGTAGTTGTTGAGAAACTGGATCGTATCGTCCTTCTCGGAAATATCCACCTGAAGAAGATCACGCAGCGAGATGAAACCTACAAGCTTGTCTCCCTCCACAACCGGAAGATGCCGACAGTTTGCCTGCTTCATTTTTCTCAGACAGGATTCATACGATTCATCCGCGGTGGCGACAACCAGATTCGTTGTCATTACACTCGATACCGTTGTCGTTACCGGATTGATTGACCTGGCGACAACACGGTTGATGACGTCCCGTTCTGAAAACACTCCAACCAGTCGGTCTCCTTCCATCACGGAAACGGCACCGATCTTGTTCTTCGCCATACACTCGACAGCTGCCTGCACCGTGGTATTTCCGTCCACTGTGTACACCGATCGGTTCCTGATTAACTCCTTAATGGACATCATGACTACCCTCCTTGATGTAGATTGAACATGCAGTGGATGAGATGGCAGACGAAATTATCCACAAGCGAGAAACCCCAAAGGACATTAGTATAGTTGTGGGGTAAGCCACGGCTTGACACCTTCAGCATCAAGATACGCTTGTACGAGCGACGGTGGCACCACCGCCGCATCGGCAACGTGGATGCATGACGACAACTCTGCTGATGCAGGCTGAACTGTTTTGTCGCGATTGGTATGGATCAACGCGACAGTCTCCCCTGACACCACTTTGTCTCCGAGCTTTTTCGTCAGGACAATTCCTGCTGCAGGATCAATCACATCATCTACCTTCTTCCTGCCCGCCCCCAGTTCAATGCCGAGCAAACCCATCTTCATCGTGTTAAAGCCGACAACGTACCCGGCAGCCTGGCTTTTCACCTCGATGATATGTTTCGTTTTCTGATATTTCCCGGGTTGTTCCACAAACGAAACGTCGCCACCCTGCCGTGCTACAATCTGGCAGAACTTTTCATACGCCTTGCCGGAATAGATGGCTGACTTGCACTGCTTCATCCCTTCTTCAATCGAACCCGCCTTTCCCCCAAGCCGCAGCATTGCACCACCGAGAACGTATGTGACTTCCATGAGATCGGGGACATTCTTTCCGCGCAAGCATTCAACCGACTCCACAACCTCGAGCCAGTTGCCGATCATGCAGCCGAGCGGCTGACTCATGTCCGTGATGAACCCGACCGTCTTCTTCCCCATGCTGTTGCCAATGCCAACGAGTGCCTTGGCCAATGCGAGCGAATCATCATACTGCTGCATGAAAGCACCGTTACCAGTCTTCACATCGAGCACGAGAGCATCAATTCCTTCAGCGAGCTTTTCGCTCATGATACTGCCTGCAATGAGAGGGATCGATTCAACAGTCGCGGTGACATCACGCAGCGCATACATACGTTTGTCGGCAGGAGCAATCTCTTTCGTCTGACCTATTAGCACAAGTCCTGTCTCGGCGATGATCTTCTTGTAGTCTGCTATGGAGAAGTTCGTGCGGAAGCCGGGAATTGATTCAAGCTTGTCCAGCGTCCCACCAGTATGGCCGAGTCCACGACCGGAGATCATCGGAACGGGCACACCGCACGCTGCCACCATCGGAGCAAGGATGAGCGACACCTTGTCGCCGACACCACCGGTTGAATGCTTGTCGACTTTGATACCCGGAATCATCGACAGGTCAACAGTGTCGCCGGAGTGGAGCATCACTTCCGTGAAAGTCGCCGTTTCCTCAACGTTCATCCCCTTGAAATACACAGCCATCAGAAACGCTGACATCTGGTAGTCAGGGATTTCGCCAGCAACGAAACGCGAGATGAACTCCTCGAGTTCCTCTTTGGTCAGCGTGTCGCCCTCGCGCTTCTTGCGGATCAACTCAACAGGGTTCATACGATAGAGAGAAGTTCGGGAAAACTGGAGATGATGAACTCCGGCGCAAAGCGTTCAATCTCATCCTCACTCAACGAACCGTACGTCACGCCACAGGTCGCGACTCCTGCATTCTTGCCGGCAAGGATGTCATTATCAGTATCCCCCACCATGATTGTTTCTTCGCGCCGCCATTGCTGCTCCGCGAGAATCGTGGTGATGATGGTTGGATCGGGCTTGTGGGGAATTCCTTCCGAACCTTGAAGTTGCACAAAATACTCGGTTATGCCAAAATGGTCGGTAGCCCGTTTGATGCCAGCCCCTCGCTTTGTGGAAGCGATGGCGAGTCGCTTGCCATGGAGGCGCAGGACTTCCAGAGTCTCCTTGACACCGGGGAACAACGTTGTTGTCTCCAGTGAGCGGGGCTGATAGTATTCCGAGTACAGCTTCGCCGCCTCGGGAATCCGTTCATGCAATGTCGGAGGCAGGAGGGTTGAGAATGTTTCTTCCAATGTCTTGCCGATGTGCCGAAAGAGATCCTCGGGTTTGTAGGAGGTAACGCCCAATTGTTGAAGCACCCAGACTTGAGCACCGGCAATATCATGCTTCGAATCGGTAATCGTTCCGTCGAAATCAAATATGATGTTGGAGTAGCTCATGAAAAGCCTAGATTCAAGAAACTAACCACGAAGGCGCCAAGCCACAAAGTGAACCTAACCGAAAGCAGGAAGTCTTCGTCACTGTTTTCTCATCCGCCGGTCGACCCAGAGAAGCCCAACAATCGTCTTGCTGTCGTTGATTGTTCCGGCCTCCACCATTTCGAGCGCTTCCCGCAGGAGGAATGATTGCACGGTCATGGAGAATTCACCCTCTTCGCGCTTGTGTCCGTGGGGGGATTCCCGCAGTTGCGTTGCAAGAAAGATATGCAGCTCTTCATCGCAGAAGCCGGGCGTTGTGTAGATCGACGTGAGATGTTCGAGCGATCCGGCAATATATCCGGTTTCCTCTTCAAGCTCTCGTGCTGCCGCGAGCTTCGGGTCTTCACCGGGACTGAGTTTCCCGGCCGGCAATTCGTAGATGTGTTTGCCAAACGGGTAGCGCAGCTGCTTAACAAGGAGCACCCGGCCATCATCGAGTATCGGCACAGCCACCGCGCCACCCGGATGATGAGCAATCTCTCGAACACCTTTGTTGCCCGACGGGTACTCAACCTGATCAACAATCAGATCAAATACCTTACCTGTGTAGACCACCTGCCTGCTCAGGCGCTTCAGTTCCATCAGTCATTTGCCTTCACGTGCACAACCTGTTGAGGAAATGGAATCTCAATCTCCTCTTTGGCAAGGGCAACATAGATCTGTTCACGCAGTCTCGTCTGGACAGCGAACTGTTTTGTGTAGTCCGTGGTTTGCGCCACCAACGTAAACTCGATGGCCGATTCTTTCATCGCGGTAAAGAAGACTTCGGGGGCAGGTTCCTGCAAAACATCCGGATTCTGCCGGGCAATGGCAGAGAGGATCCGCCGCACCTTCTCCGGGTCAGTACCATAGGCAACATTGATGACTACCCGCGCCTTCACGGGTCGCTCAGGATAGGAATAGTTGACGATGCGACTTTTTATAAGCTCGCCGTTCGGGATGATGATTACATTGCTGTCAAAATTCAAAATCTTTGTAGAACGAAGCCCGATGGCCTGCACATCACCGATCTCTTTGGTCGACAGCTCAATCCTGTCCCCCACCCGGAACGGTCGATCCACGAGAATCACGAACCCGGCTATCATATTGGCGATCGTTTCCTGGGCCGCCAACGCAACAGCAAGAGAGCCAACGCCAAGCGAGACAAGAAGGCTGCCAATATTGATTCCGAAGTGATCGAGAATGATGATGATTGCCACCATGCCAACGAGGATGTTCACCACCTTACTGGTCAGCGGGCCAAGCGTCATCTTGAGGTCGGATACGCCCTCGGCGGACAGGTGGTCGAGATACCAATCGATAACTACTCTGACAATGCCGAGGAGAACCTTGAGAATGAGGATGACAACGATGATGTAGAGGATCGAGTCGGCGTAGTCGAGTATCTGGTTGACGGTAAGTTCGGAAGCGGCTGCGCCTTTCCGTATTTCCCGCACGGCGAGGTGGAAGCCGATAATCACCATCAACGGCTTCACGTGGGCGAGGGTCACTTCAAGAATCTTGTCGTCGAGAACGGTTTTTGTTTTCGCCAGAAGCTTGTGCCCGATGAAATTCAGCAACCTCTTCGCCAGTCGGGAAAGCAAATAGAATGAGGCAACGATAACCGCCGCAACAACGCCCCGGACCCACAACTCATTCTGCAAGACTGTTCTCAACCATTCCATCATGACGATCTGCTATCCCTCCGCGTAACTACCAATAAGATTCACTTATTCCCTCTGCTCCCCGGCTTGTCAACGGCCAAACCCTGCTTGCACAGAGGACAAGAGTCGGGTTTGTACGTCACTACATCCATCTGGAGAACGGAGTGTTGCATCCCCCCTTCTGCCACCTCAAACTTCACCCTCCCACCACTTCGATCAACGATGAACCCAACACCCACAACCGCCCCTCCCAATCCATTCACAATTTTCATGACTTCGAACACTGAGCCACCTGTTGTCACAACATCTTCACATACCAAAACCCGCTCACCCCTGCGAATCTCAAACCCGCGCCGGAGCTGCATTACGCTTTCTTTTCGCTCCGTGAACATCGTCCGAGCACCAAGCAAGCGCCCAACCTCCTGCCCAACGACGATCCCACCCATCGCAGGAGCTATAACGACATCAATAGATCTACCGGCAAAACTCATAGCGATATCGGAGCAGAGCGCCGTCATATATTTTGGATACTGCAGCACTTTCGCGCATTGAAAATACTGGTTGCTGTGCAAGCCGGAGGTAAGCTGGAAATGCCCGTCCAACAAAGCACCAGACTCTTTGAAGATGGAGAGAACCTGTTGACGATCCATGGGGAACCAGGCAAACGAAATTGTGGTGAAACGTTTGCTTTACCGCTAGCAATATAGAGAAATCGTGTGAGAGTATCAAAAACGCGGCTTGCTCCCCTCTTCTCCAATTCGTATACTGTTCTCACAATAGCCCTTACTACTTACTGAACATCAATCTCGTGTCATCCCATTTCTTCATAACTGGCGGCACCGGACTCGTCGGAACAAACCTGATTCCGCGACTTCTTCTGAAATTCCCCAGTTCAACGATTACACTTCTCGTAAGAGGAGAAGACGAGAACGAAGCAGACGAGCGAGTAAGGGGCATCGCACACCGGATCAGTAGAGAGTACAAGATCGTTGATCCTGCAAATCGCATCGACGGAATGCTTGGCGATGTGAACCTCGATCACTGTGGCCTGACCTCAGCTCAACTACAGCGTGTTGTTGCCGAGACTACGCACATTGTTCACGGCGCAGCCACGATTCGATTCGACCATCCCATTGACGAAGCACGTGCGATCAACTGTGGCGGCACCCGACGTTTGCTGGCAATTGCCCATACGTGTCTTGAAAAGGGACAACTTGAGCGGTTCGTCTACATCGGCTCATCATCGGTATCCGGACAACGGGCAGGCAACATTCACGAGAGTGAATTGGAGATGGGGCAGAAGTTCTTCAACACGTACGAGCAATCCAAGAACGAATCCGAGAAAATCGTGCGTGACCACTTCGACCGCGTACCGGCAACTGTGTTTCGTCCTTCTATCATCATTGGTGACTCAAAGACGGGCAGGACAAGCAGCTTCAACGTCGTCTACATCCCGCTCCGTCTGCTGCAAAAAGGGATGCTCTCGTACGTCCCGGGGACGCCGAACACGTTGATGGATCTTGTCCCAATCGATTGGGTTGACGATGCCATGGTACACATCATGCAGTCACCTGAATCAGTCGGGAAGGTCTATCACATCACGGCAGGTCCAAAGCGTGCTGCACCACTCAGCGAGGTCGTGGGCCGGGCAATTGAGTACTTTGACACTCACACGCCCCTTGAGCACCCCCGCACCATCGAATATATAACGCGGGAGGAATTTGAGCGACGCCGTTCTCTGATGCGTGGACGAGAAGAAGCGTTGATGAGTCAGCTCGACACACTCCTGCCGTACGTCAGCATCAACCGGCTGTTCGATTCGAGGAACGCTGATGCATTGCTCGCCAAGAGCGGCATTGAATTCCCGTTGTTCAGAGACTACGCTGACAGGATCTTTGAGTACTGCGTAAAGACGAATTGGGGAAAAGTTGAGCAGAATGGATAGCAGTAGCGTCCTTCATTGGAAAACTTCGCGCCAACCAGTGAGAACCGTAGCGACTGACTGTTAGAAGCTGACAGCCGAAAACTTTGAGTGCTTGATCCACTTTTCATACTCACTCCTGAAGATGATATGCCGCGAGTCAATCGCCCGGTCTATGGCAAGGATGCCGTTGACATGGTCAATCTCATGCTGCAATAATTCCGACAAGCCGTCTTCAGCTCGCAGCGTGTGCTTCCTTCCCTCCACATCCTGATACCGCACTTCGATTGATAGGTGGCGCTTCACCTTGACAAGCAGATTCGGGAAACTGAAACAGTCGTCCCACATGGTCATCAGGTTACGGCTGTGCGCGGTGATGACCGGATTGAGCAGCGCAAGAGGTTGATCAGCATGGACGAAGATGATTCGCTCCGTCACGCCGATCTGTGGGGCAGCGATACCTCGACCGAATCCGTTGCGTTCTTTGAAATCGTATAGTGTTTCCCGCAAATCACTGACAAGAGCGTTGAGGCATTCGGTACCGAATGATTTGACTGGTGCACATTTCTGGCGGAGTATTGGATTACCAAGCTGGAGGATCTCAGGAACAGGCATGGTGGGTTCCTTTCAGAAATCGGTTGCTCGATGGAAAGGTAGTTTATTCGAG
>DPLS01000312.1:0-2187 GCA_003541875.1 Bacteroidota bacterium
TTCGGATGACGAGGAACAGCCTGATGAGAAGGATCTCCATCCCGGACGAATTCCAACTAAAAGAGCAAAAGGCGCGACGCATACAGGATGACGTGAAACTGTCGTCCCTTTCTCCACTTCATTTCCAATCGCTTACAGGCAATCCAGTGAGCTTCTGCACCTAGTGCGCCTGTTGTGATTTTGAGTGCGCTGGATAGAGGATGAAAGGGGAGTTGAAAAAACAGGGCGGGTGCGTCAGTATGACGCACCCGCATTCTTCTTGGAGGAGGGGCGACCGTTGGTCACGGCCACCAGTTCATCACGCTGCCAATGCCTCGACCGATACTCTCGAAAGTTCATCCGGAGTGAATGGCTTCGGGATGAAGTTGAACGCGCCGAGCCTGGTTGCTTCGATTGCATTCTCGATTGATGCATAACCACTAACCATTACGACAGGCACATCGGGATACTGCTCCCTGATTGTTTGGAGCACTTCAATTCCCGAACGCTTCGGCATCTTCAGGTCAAGAATTACCAGGTCGTATTTATTAAGCTTCATCTTCCTCATTGCCACATCTACATCGAACGCCTCTTCCACAGCACAACTCTGTTTCGTGAGGATCTTCCGGACACTGTGACACACAATCGGCTCATCGTCGACAACCAACACCGAGTGCTTTGCCGACGCATTGCGCCCGTACAGCGCAGCACGTGGAATGTCTGAACGATCGAGGCAGGAGATGTAGTCTGCGCCTGTTACCTTCTCCACTTCGCCGATTAAGAACGGAAGGTCAACGTCGATGAGATCAGCGTTCGGTCGGGTGACACGGGTGATCGACTTGGCGGCACGTGCTTTCTCTTTCTTCTCAATCGGGCACTCGCCAACACACTCCCGGCCTTCCTTCACTACCCTGACGCACTCGCGCTTTCCGGTGTGGCAATATGCCTTACCCGTTCCCCTTTTTGCGAGTGGCATGTCTGAATGAGTGAGAGCCTCAACATATTCGGGCGACGTGGATTTCGCGACTTCCCTTGCGCTGAACGGCATGTCGACATCGATGATGTCGTCGTCTGGGATTCTTAGCTCCGTCTTGACTAGCTTGGCTTGAGGTTTCACAACCGGCTTGTTCTTGCGATCTGCGAGTGTTTTCTCGGTGACGGTCATGAGTTCGTCTGGCGTAAACGGCTTTGACAAGTATCCCGTTGCTCCAAGCTTTGTCGCCTTCACGGCAGAGTCGATCGATGCATACCCCGTAATCATGATGACGTCCAGTTCTGGGTAGTCATCTCGGATGATCTGGAGTAACTCCATGCCATTGGTCTTTGGCATCATGAGGTCGGTGATGACAAGGTCAAATGAGGTTTCGTTGATCTTCTTCACTGCATCTGCTACGTTCAGGGCGTCTGCTACAGTGTATCCCTTTCGGGAGAGGATCTTCCTGACGCTCCGGCAAACGTTCTCTTCATCGTCCACAATAAGTATTTTCTCGGTGATCATTGTCTTCTCTTTCTAGAATGTGAGGATCATTGTCTGTTTCGTTTGACTAAGAGACATGCAATGGATGTGCCACCACCTGGGTGTGGCAATCGCTACCTGTAAACCCTCTCAATTCAACGGATTGCAATGAAAAGCCCTCCGATGAGCGAGAGAAAAGGGGAACTGTCGGGAAACTCGAAATCAGCGAGATTCGAGCGATTTCACAAGATTAGGTGCATGCAAAAAATATACATGTGCATAGCAGGTCATGCAGTTTGCGGAGGGCGAGTGATATTGTACTTCTTCATGAGCGCCTGGAAATTCGAACGCTGCATGTCCACATCCCGGGCGGCACGTGAGACATTCCAGTCGTTCCGCCTCAAGGCTTCCTCGATGAACATCTTCTCAACTTCTTGAATGGACGACTCGCGAATCTGCTTCTTCAGTGCTTTCAACTCCTCACTGTTTTTTGGGAGAATTGAAGTCATTGCGGCGTCCGACCGGAACATGGCAGCCGAGACATGCACAGGGTCGATTCGGTCTCCCTCGACAAGGATGACGAGTCGCTCTACAACATGCTCAAGTTCGCGGACATTACCGGGCCAATGGTAGCGGGCCATTGCCTCAAGTGCCTCGGGGTTGATTGACGGTAGAGAGCGACCGTTTGCCGTGCAGTATTTCCGGAGGAAGTGCATCGCGAGGTCAGGAATGTCTTCAATCCGCTCGCGAAG
>DPLS01000312.1:2482-6763 GCA_003541875.1 Bacteroidota bacterium
GCTGACAAGTTCCTTGAGGTTTTTGTTTGTTGCGAAGATCAGACGGACATCCACCTTCTTCACTGTTGTGCTGCCGACGGGGAGGAACTCTTTTTCCTGGAGCACACGCAACAGTCGCGCCTGTGTTTCGGGTGCGAGGTTTCCGATCTCGTCGAGGAAGATTGTGCCGTTATCCGCAACGTCGAACATGCCCAGCTTGTCTGTTGTTGCTCCGGTGAACGAGCCCTTCACGTGTCCAAACAATTCGCTTTCAAGCAGTGTACTTGACAGTGTGGAGATGTCGACGGCAAAGAACCTCTCGTTTTTCCTCTTGCTTTGGTTGTGGATGGCTTTTGCTGTGAGATCCTTTCCCGTTCCACTCTCTCCAATGATGAGGGTCGTGCAGTCGGTTGGAGCAACTTTTCGGATGAGCGAGTACACCTCCTGCATTCTCCCGCTACGTCCGATCAATCCCTCGAATCCTGCGTCGTGTGAGTAGTCGTACTCATCGGAGGTAATCTGCACGAGCCGTCGTTTTTCGAGCGCCCGGTTTAGCACAGCCATCAGTTCTGTGGCGGTGAATGGCTTCGGCAGATAGTCAAATGCGCCTGAGCGCATGGTCTCGACTGCGGATGCTATCGTAGCATAGCCAGTGATTACGACGACTACCGTCTCCGGATATTTTTGCCGTACAGTCTGGACAACTTCCAGACCCCCAATGTCCATCATCTTGAGGTCCGTAAAGATCACGTCGAACGTATTACTTTGAAGAATCTCAAGTGCCTGCCGCCCCGACGTCGCATATACAACATCATGGCCAGCCCTGCGAAACACCTTCTCGCAACTCTTGCAGATCACCAGCTCGTCATCGACAATCAGGATTCTAGCGGCCATCTTACTTCCCTCCCGAATCGGCTGTGCTTGCCGGCAGTTGTACGGTGAATGTTGAGCCTTTGCCGACACAACTTTCAACGCTGATCGTTCCACCGTGTTGCTCGACGATCCCATAGCTGATAGCAAGTCCTAGTCCTGTGCCATGTTCCTTTGTTGTATAGAAGGGGTCGAAAATGCGCTCCCGATGTTCTTCGGGAATTCCCGGCCCGGAATCAGCAAACGTAACGTTGATGAACTGTCTATCCTTTGATAGGTTCGACGCGATGATCAGTTTGCCACCGCTGGTCATCGCTTCAGCGGCGTTGAGAATGATATTGATGAAGACCTGTTGGATCTGGTCTGTGTCGGAGAGGATGTCAGGAAGATTCTCCTCAAGATGCCTGTCAATCTCAATATTCCGAAACGATGCCTGGTTCCGCACGAGAAGGACGATATTCTCCATTAGGACATTGACGTTTGTCAGTTTCTTCTGCGGCTTGGTTTGTCTCGCAAAATCAAGCAGGCGCTTGACAATCTCGCGGCACCGGATAGTCTCTTTCACAATAATCTCGACGTCGTCACGTTTGGGATCGCCTATCTCCAGGTCTTCGAGCAGGAGACTGCTATTCGTGAGAATGCCTGTCAGCGGGTTGTTGATTTCGTGTGCGACACCTGCTGCAAGCTTGCCAAGCGAAGCGAGTTTTTCTGAGCGAAACAACTGTGAATGAATCTTCTTGATCTCGTCTGTTCGTTCCTGGACACGCTTCTCCAGAGTGTTTCCCCAGTCTTCGAGTTCCCGTTTTTCTACGTCCAGTTTCTTCGCCATCTGGTTAATGGATTTGGCAAGGTGTTCGATCTCATCCGGTGCGTGGATGATGACCTCTCGGCCGTAATCTCCATCGGCAATTTGTTGAGCAACACCCTCCAGAGTTTTCAGTGGTCGTGAGATCCTCCGTGCCTGAAATACAGCGATGATGACGGTGAGGATCACTCCCCCCAAGGCAACTCCGCCGAACATCGCAAGGGTACCCCACAGAACATCATCAAATGGCTGCTTGAGGATCCCGACGTAGAGCATGCCGATGATCTGGTTGTCGATTCCCCGAATCGGTTCGTAGGCGGTAATGTACCATGCGTTTACCACGAACGCATCGCCGACCCAACGTGTGCCTTCACTAAGGACGGCATCATGCACCTCGTCTGACACGAGCGTTGAAATTGCACGGGAGCCATCCTGGTTTTTCACGTTGGTGGAAATGCGAAGGTCGCCCTGAAAAATCGTGGCAGTTCCCGTTCCTCGTCCTTTGTACACTTCGCCCTCGTGAACAATCTGGTTGATCTTGTCCACGATTTCGAAATTGCGGTTAAGAAGAACGCCACCTAAAAGCATGCCAAGGAATTCATTCCTCTCATCAAAAAGTGGAACCGCCGCCTTGAGCATCATTCCTGAAGTTTCGACCTTATCGGTGCGCGCTTTCGCTTTGGGAGTTGGGGTGATCTCCATGAAGGCTTGTGCAGCAAGCTCAGGGGATTCTTTCAGCAGGGAAGGATGAGGGATGATATCAGTGCCCGTAGCTATTCGTCTGGTTTGTTGGACCCTCTGAACGAACAGATCGCTCATCATGCTGTCCCCAAACGTTGCAGGGTTACGTCCTCTGCAGACAACAACACCTTGTCTGTTCACGAGGGTGAGCATATCGAGCTTTTCCCGCTTCAGCACCTTCGGGAGGTCTTTTTGCAGGAATGTCCGATCCCCTTGGACGAGCGCATTCACGACAAGACTTCTGGCCGCCGTGAGCCGGGCAATACTTTCTATCTGGCTGAGCTTGTTCCGATAGATCTCGCGAGCCGAGTTCATATCGGAAAGAGTTTTCATCTCCGCCCTGGTGATCACCTGATCGTAGATGAGCTTCATTCCGACGAGTGTGGCAATCCCCGCGGGGACAAGGGTGGCGACTGCAAAATAGATGACGAGTTGAGACTGGATACTGCTAATTGACGACTTCTTCATACACAAGACAATGATTCGGAATCTTCAACCTCGTGCGGGTGTGTCATAGACGTCCACAAGGTGCACTCTTGTTGCTTCGAGCCGCTGGTCCATGATGCTGGTGAATTGCTTCAGCAATTGATAGCCGAGGTCGTGATCGTCTTCGCATTTGGTGCGGAGGCATACTCCATCGAGCGCAAAGGCAAGGACAAGTTCTGTGGCCTTCGCATCAAAGCGCCATTGGTAGGGGGGAACAAGCCACGACCATCCCAGAACATCACCTGCTTCGAGTGTTTGGATGGTGATCGGACCTCGGTCGGGCGTGTAGATCTCGATATTTATCTTACCGTTGCGAACAACGAAGAACTTCTCTGCTTCTTCACCTTCGTGGAAGAGATACTGGCCGCTCTCAAACCGCACATTTGATGCGCAGCCGGTAATCAGTTCAATGTGCCGCGGCTCCAAGTCCTTCAGGAATGGACTTTCGGCCAGAATTCTTCTCAGTGACTCCATGATTGTTCACCTCCACTTGGTTGTGATGGAAGTCTGGTTGATATTCATCAAGAACTCTCGTCACGCCGGTGGGGCAGATTATTGCAGCAGATGGGGCGAGGGAGCTTGATTGGACTGAAAGAACAGGTCACAGCAAGATGGGAATGAGTGTTTCATTAATAGAATAAGCATATGCATATAGATTGTCAAGCGGTGTTGTGTGTGATTCAGGGATCGCAATTCCTTCGACAGATTCCAGATTTGGCGGTGGCAAATCGTTCGAAGAAGGTGAACTGTCAAGATGCTTGGCGGATGAGGGAAGGATAAGATTAGTCTCTGGCCTGACGGATCGCCACAAGGTCTGGCGTCTTTTTCCATTTCTGATTATCTTTGGTTCACACTCCAACAAAAAGAAGGAAGGATTGGCATGATCAAACGCGCAGTTACGCTGATTGCTGCTATACTGCTGGTTGCAGCAGTATCGCTTGCCGGTGGACAAAAGAGGTATGGCAAGGACCTTACCCTCAAGGAAAAAACCAAGATCTCTGACATCCTTGCTTCTCCGGAGAAGTTCAAAGGGAAGAAAGTGCTGGTCGAAGGTCCGATTGTCGATGTATGCAAAGAGCGCGGTTGTTGGATCAAGATTGGAAGCGACAAGGAATTCGAAAGCATCCGCATCAAGGTCGACGATGGCGTTATCATCTTCCCACTTGATGCAAAGGGGAAGGACGCAAAGGCGGAGGGCGTTGTCTCGGTCAGAACTGTTAGTGTGGAGGATCAGATCAAGCAGGGTGAGGAGATGGCAAAAGAGGAAACCACAACGTTCGATAAATCAACGGTGAAGGGTCCGAAGACCATCATTCAGATCAAGGGTGAAGGTGCTGTAATTAAGTAGGTTGGCCATTCCTGTGTCTCTGACCGGGCTCTCTCAATCGTATTATGAAACT
>DPLS01000197.1:0-4634 GCA_003541875.1 Bacteroidota bacterium
GTCTGCAGGGGGAAACGATACAAGAAGGAGGTACTTGAGGTTCAATATCGCGGCAAAAATATCGACGATGTTCTGGGAATGACAGTGACGGAGGCGATCCAATTCTTCCGCTCAAGTGCAGGGAGCGTGAAGGTTGCCAACAAACTCAAGGTGCTCGACGATGTTGGGTTGGGATACATTCGGTTGGGGCAGCCCGCGACATCGCTGTCGGGAGGCGAAGCGCAGCGGATCAAGCTGGCTGCCCATCTGAGTGCCCCGGAATCGGGTCACACACTGTTCGTGTTTGACGAACCAACAACGGGCTTGCACTTTGATGACATCGCCAAGCTCATCTCATGCTTTCACGCGTTGATTGAAGCGGGAAATTCAGTGGTTATCATCGAGCATAACCTGGATGTTGTCAAGTGTGCAGATCACGTTATCGATCTGGGGCCTGACGCGGGTGATGAGGGAGGGAGCGTTGTTGGAGTTGGGACTCCGGAACAGTTGGCGGCGAATCCCGCTTCTCATACGGGGCGGTTCTTGCGGCCATATCTGCAATTGAGGAAACGATGAGCGCGGGGCCTCAGTGATACTTGTCACCGCACTCACGAAGTGAATCGATTATATTGAATCCGTCGAAACAATAGAAAGGCATTAGTGCCACAATGGATTTAGGGGAGGTCCTGCGTGAGTGCTGATGCCTTTCGCCATTAGTAAGCCATCCCGACGTTCACGGTAATAAAGAACCCGCCAAAATCCGTTTTCGTTGCCGCAACTGTACCATCGTTGGTATTGTAGAGGGAAGGGAGTCCTTTGTCAAAGAGATACGTGAAATAGTATCTGAAGTTCACCCCGAAGAGGTTCGCTTTCTCGTTGCCGAAATCTGCGCCGAAGCCGATGAATCCGCCAACGGTGTAGTGAGGCTTGCCTTTCCCTAATGCGTTGAAGAACTCCACCTGCTGGGACAGCGTGCCTGGTGGCGGCGAAATGATGGTCACTTCGGTGAATGGTGCAACATAAATCATCGTCGGGCCCAAGCCTGCATTCACGTATGGGCGAAAGCTGTCTGTAATCTCTTCTCTGAACAGGCGACGTTGAACGCCGAAGGTGAGTGGCAAGACAAGAAACCGATTGAGCTTTCCGGGAACGTACGACTGACCATAGATGTCGAACTGCTCGACTTCCCGGTCATCCTTCGCCTCAGAGACCGAGAGCGAAGCAAATCCTAACCAATCCTCGCCGAATTCCCGTCGGTAGAATGCCCCCATGCCAAATCCGCCGTTTGAAATAAGGATGTCGATTCCCCAGGCATTACGAAACGTCTGTGGTTCGTTTCCAGTGCTGGTGGCTGCTTTATGCGATGAGTCGGGTGTCGGAGAGGCGAATTCAAGATTACGCGGCGCACCCTGGGACGGTTGAGCGTTAGCGAGATGTGCACCGAAAATGAGAAGAGAGCAAAGAAGCCCAACTGCACCACTGTTCATCAATCCCCACATTGTTCCTCCGTCCGATCGTTCGAAAAGAGAATTCAAATCCTATGTCTGTAGTAAGGTAGCCGCTTTGGTTTTCAAAAGCAATTAGAATGCTCGGAACACACCTAACTTCAGGTACTGCGTTTCCGAAATAGTTGGCAATGCTGGATGGTCGGGGGCAGCTCCACGCCACTCTAGCAATTGCAGAGAGCGTCCTGCGTTGTGGGCTGATTCGTCAACAAGGGAGAGAAAGACATCAGGATCTATGTGATGAGAGCACGACGCACTGAGTAGGATCCCGCCTTTGCGCAGAATCCGGAAGGCTCGAGTGTGAAGGTCTTTGTACCCTCGTTTTGCGGCTGGGACCGTCTTCCTGTTCTTTGCAAATGATGGTGGGTCAAGTACGATCACATCGAACTGAACGTTATTGGCAGCGCAATTCTCCAGCTTGTCAAACACATCAAGCTGTTCGAATTGAACAGTGTCACACCTGTTGAGCTGTGCATTGTGTCGCGCGCGGGTGACGGCATCTTCGGAGATGTCGATGCCAGTAACTGATTGTGCCTCCGCAGCTGCAGCATTCAGGGCGAAGCCTCCATCATTGCAGAAGCAATCAAGGACAGATGCGGACTTCGCAAACCGTCTGATAACGAATCGGTTCTCACGTTGGTCGAGGAAGAAACCCGTTTTCTGCCCCTCAAGTGGATCGACCCTGTACTGCAATCCGTGCTCGCTAATGATTGTTGGTGCTGCAGTGCCACGGAGGATGCCCTTCTTCTGTTCAAGCCGTTCGAGCGTACGCAGCGAGGATTCGTTTCGCTCGACGATTCCTCTGGGATGGAGCAGCGATTCCAGTACATCGCAGATTATTGGCAACCGCGTATCCATTCCATATGCGAACGTCTGTATCGAGAGATACTCGTTGAACTTGTCGATAACGAGGCCTGGAAGGAAATCGCTTTCTCCATGAACGAGGCGGAACGATTCACCGTTTGGATACAGTACCTTTCTCAAGTCAAGGGCTGCTGCAATGCGGCGCTGGAAGAACCCATAGTCAATTTCCTCAACTGTCCGGGAGAGCATGCGAAATGCTATGAGCGAGTGAGGATTGAAGAACCCGATTCCAAGTGATAATCCGCTTGCGGCGCGCAATTCCACAACATCGCCGATCGTGGGTGTGCCCTTGATCTCCTGCACTTCGTTGCTGAATACCCACGGATGACCCCCAACGACGCGGTGGTCTTCGTTCTTCTTGAGAATGATCTGCTTGTCCAAGTGAAGTGTGTTCATAAGGCGCTTCAAGTTATCAAGAAGGTTCTGAAATTGCAAGGAAACCGGCATGCTGTTCGTTGAATGTCGCGGCGATTCTGATTATATTTTGTCAAGAATTGTACTCGAACACGACCTTACTCAATGAACTCCGGGATCAAACGCTTCGCGTGTGTCATCTTTGACATGGATGGAACACTCACTAGGACCAATGAGTTAATCTTTGAGAGCTTCAACTTCGTTGCGGAGAAGTATGCCGGAAAACGGCTCACCCCAAAAGAGATCATTGCGTTATTTGGTCCCCCCGAAGAGGGCGGTCTGGCCAGGGTCGTTGGCCCTGAAGCTGTCGACACTGCAATGGATGAACTCTGTGACTACTACCAGAATCACCACAGCAGACTTGCATCCCTTCATCACGGCATTGAAGACATCCTCCGATATCTTCAGAATCATGGAGTGAAGCTTGCGATCTTCACCGGAAAGGGAAGGAGGACGGCACGCATAACATTGGATGAGCTAAACATCGGTCAGTACTTTGATCTTGTTGTGTCGGGCTCCGATGTTGTGAACCACAAGCCTCATCATGAAGGAATAGAGAAAGTGATTGAGCACTTTGCCCTTGTGCCCGATGAGGTACTCATGGTCGGAGATGCACGGGGGGATGTGATGGCTTCGCGGGCAGCTGGTGTAAAAGTCGCATCAGTAGTTTGGGATTCGTACGACAAAGATGGTGTCCTGCTCGCCGGCGCCGACTATGTGTTCCATAGCGTAAGTGAGATGTACGAATGGTTCAAGACCCAAGTCAACTAACTCGGCGCGCAGTGTGAGCGACAACCAGCCCCAAATTGTCATCAAGATTACTCGCTATGGATTGCCGCTTGTAGTGGGCATCTTCTATCTTACCGCTACCCTGGCATTTGAGTTCACTGCTGACAGCACGCTACGAATGGCGAGCTTTGTCCGGCATGGGTTTGTCTCACCTCCCATCGACGGCTCACCAAGTCCTCTGTGGTGGTTTCTCCTGACCATTGGAGGCTGGTTTCACCTTGACATACTCCTCGCTTCCAAAGTACTGAGCTTGGTTTTCTGTTGCGCAACGATCCTCGTCGGTTACCTTGTTGCGAACGAGATTCTTCGCGACCGCCTGATTGCGTTTTGTGTTTCCTTGATACTGGCTCTGCAGGGATGGCTTCTGCAGCTCGCTCCATCGGGATCTGCGCTTAGCCTCGCCATTGTGTTGATTCTGGCGGCGATCTTCTTCATGTTGCGGAACGAATATGTGGTGGCACCATTTATTCTCGGGTTGAGTACACTCGTCGTCTGGCAGGCGGTGTTCATTCTGGTTCCTCTCTGTCTCGATATCCTGTTGAATTCGGTCAGCAACCGGCGGGCTTGGAAGGTCATCGTGAGTGCATGTCTTGTGTATCTCAGTGCGCTCTTGCCCTGGACGATTTACGCATGGGTAAACTCTGCGGAAGGTGTGCCCATACTGCTGACAGGTTCGGAGCTGCCGCCACTTTCCATTACGGAGATGGTCACACTTTCATTTCTCGGGCTTCTCTGTATCATTGGCTTTGCCCCCTCACTATGGTCACAGGATTCCAGAACGGAGTCGCTTCGAACGAATGGCGGCACGCTGATGTTTATGGGTGTTCTGATTGTGCTTGGGCTGATTCCGTATGTTGATATATGGTATGCAGTGCTTCCGCTCGTCGTTGCATACTCGTTCTTCGGATTGACTGAGGTGTTGAAACGCACGGGGCGACCACTGCTCTTGCACAGCCTATCGTTTGTGTTCACCGCTTTCGTTCTTGTCCTTTTGCAGTTCGATTACTACAACGTGAACAAACCCTCGATGGCGAGGGCGGTTGAGGAGGCGAATGAACTCCGCATCGTGGCTGAGTGGATCTC
>DPLS01000197.1:4901-5841 GCA_003541875.1 Bacteroidota bacterium
ACGAATGTATCTTCAAGCCGGAGCGTATCTGCAGAACGCGTTGGCGCCCTTGAGTACTATGCCGAAAGACACATTGCTCAGTTGCAACAACATGGACAGCCCTCGGACGATTTTGTCGTATCGTCAGTTCACGCACTTGCGTGTTATGAAGTCGCGTTCACACCTATGGGTGAAGCGACAGCTGTTCCAGGTCGAACCTATGTTGTATGGAAGAGAAAATGACGCGCTACGGTTCAAGTACTGTATCTCTAAACTAACTGAGAATACCTATGGAACATCTCAATATTGGAGTTATCGGTGTGGGGCATCTTGGTTCTCTCCATGCAAAGATGCTTGCCGAGGCAACGGATGTGTCCCTCGCTGGAGTGTATGACAACGACAAACAGAAAGCCATACACATTGCGGATGAATTCAAGTCAGCGGCCTATCAAGATGTCGATGCACTGATCTCCGCATGCAATGCGGTGACGATTGCCACGCCAACAACAGCCCACTTTGACGTAGCCCGACGTGCCATTGAGCAGGGCAGGCATGTATTTATTGAGAAACCGATAACGCAGTCCATTGACGAAGCAAAGGAACTGTGTCGTCTCGCAGACAAACATGGCGTGCTTATTCAGGTTGGACACATTGAGCGATTCAATCCTGCGATTCTCGCCCTTGAGAAGTACGAGATCAAACCCATGTTTGTGGAATCTCACCGGCTTGCTCAATTCAACCCGAGGGGGACAGACGTTGCGGTTGTCCTCGACTTGATGATTCATGACATTGATATCATTCTCAGTTTTGTGCAGTCGCCCGTGGCGCGCGTGGATGCGAATGGTGTGGCAGTTGTTTCCGACAGCGTCGACATTGCGAATGCCCGGCTGCAATTCGAGAATGGCTGCGTCGCAAACGTCACTGCGAGCAGAATCTCGCAACGCAAGATGCGCAAGATGCG